>CAYYJE010000065.1:0-17437 GCA_964472165.1 uncultured Prolixibacteraceae bacterium
TGCTGGTGGCGCTCCACTTCACCGTGACGCTGCCGCCACAGAACGCAGGGGCTTTCCCCGTGCCGTCGTGGGTCACCTGGAGTCCGCATCCGCCGCTGTAGACCGCTTCCGCAAGCCAGGCATTGTATGCCGCAGTCACTTCAGCCTGCGTATGGCATGCCTCCAGCGTTTCATTCTGGGGTGCCATCAGCGAGACCGCCGGTGCTGCCGTCACCGTAAAGGTGCTGCTGCAACGCTGTGGCTCGTGGCAATCATCGGTTGCCACATATTCAAACGAGACAGATCCCCCGCAGGTAAGGTCGGGAAGAGCGGGGAAGGATGCGAGATTGTCCGTTGCATTTACCCCTCCTGAAACAGAGAATCCGCTCTTCCAGGTCTGGAAGGCTGAAGCAATGGCTTCAGGGCCGGTGCATGCAGGAAGATTGACATCTGCCGGACAATTAACTACCGGAGGATCAGTACCCAGGTCAACATTAAAGACTCCCGGAAAATCCTTTAACTCGGCATTTGCCGTTTCACCGGAAGTTTTGGTCCTTACCCACACTGAACTGAGATGCCCGCATTCGCCACTCCCCATAATTTTGGTGAGATTGATTGCTCCTTCCGCATACTGGTTCACTGCATATTCATAGGGTGAAGGCTGGTCATAAATCGGCCAGCCGACCGGAGTTACCACCGTATTTTCTGTACAGTAAATGTAATTTTCCCAATCGGGTCTTTCAGCCAGGGAGTTTCTTACATACTGGTAAGAAGTGCCGACTTTTGTCCAGACATCGATATACAGATAGGCTTTGGATCCTCCCCCTGAAAAAACCACTGTCACCAGAATATCTCCAGGAGTTCTTCCGCCGGTAGGAACACCATCCACATCGGTAGCAGGCGCATTTGAAGTAAACGTCCCATCGCCATTCATGTCGAACCGGCTCTGCATAAACTCAAAATCGATGTAGCTGGCGCCGTTGGTCTTCCACCGGTCGGCTGCAAACACGCACCACAGATCTTCAGCACTCCCACCCAAAAGCGGATCACCATAAGAAAAGTGAACGGTGGCCTGCTGCATCTCATCCTTGGGAGGCACATTTCCCGGACCGAAAGTATAAGTAGCCGGATTGTCGTTGATCTTGTTCGACGAGGTGAAGATGTTGTCCGCAAAAGCATCCCTGCGATACGGATCGGTATAGTGACGCGTCATATCCGGCATCACCCCCGGGGCCAATGTTCCGTCAGGATTCAGCACATAACCTCCGGCCCCCGGCGCCTGAAACCAGTCCCCGGTTCCTGAGGGAGAATTGGAATACGCATTCCCGTCAATGGAAAAACCACCTGCAGGAATTTGCACCGGTGCGAGACCCTGCTTGTTAAACTGCGCACCGGCAGTAAAGCCGGCAAAGATCATACAAACCAGTGTTAAACACCGGTAAAGTATCCGGAAATAAAAGTAACCGTTTTTCATACACTTGCATTTTTAAAAATTTAAATAATTACGGATATTTATACTCTTTTATATTTTATACAAATATACGGTCACCCTACCTGAAAAGTCAATCCGTGATTTCCCTTAATTTTTCAAAAAACTCCCATTTAAATCATTCCGGTACACGCGCCCGATGACGCTCTTGAAGTGGGCAACTTCAAAAAAGTGCAATCGCGTAATTCAGACGACATTTTCAGGATTACGGGGTGCCGGGGTCTGAAGAAGTAACTGGCATAAAGCTTCAGACCAGCTGAAGCTGAACCGCATAGCGGATCAAGTCGGCCGTTGATTTGAGGGATAGTTTGTTCAGCATATTCACTTTGTGGCTTTCCACCGTACGTGGACTGATATACAATCTGCCGGCGATTTCCTTGTGTGACAGTCCTTCAGTGATGTACCCCAGTATCTCAACTTCCCTCCGTGAAAGGGGAACGCTTTTTTTTGAGTGGGTGTTTTCCAACGAAGAAGAGTTATTTTGTAGCGGATCAGACCACAACCCGGCCTGCGGGAGATATGAACCACCGGAAAGCGCTGTTTGCAATGCATCAAACAGCTCCAGGGTGGTAGCTGAGCCGGAAACAATCCCTTTCAGATTGAATTGATCGCAGGAGGGGAAAAAAGTCTCACATTCAGGGTCAACAATGGCGAGAACCGGGATTACAGGAAATTCAGCCTTCATGAGCAGGGAAGCTTTCATACAATCATCCGGATCATGTATCGCGTTCACCAGCACCAATCCGGGATGAAATTTATTTACGCTTGCAGAAAGAAGTGCAGGCGTGCAGATTATCCCAGCCACCTCACAAACAGCGCATCTCTCCAGCATCGATTTCAATCCCAAACCTGAAATATACTGGGTATCGAAAATCAGCAAACGACTATCTTTCCCGGATTGCGGCACTCCCCTTGAATCAGGCATCCCTCTATTTTTAAATTCCGTTACAATTTATCAAATTTTTAGGATATTATGACCTTTTTATTGTTAGTATTTTAAAATCTTAACAATTCTTAACGTACACCCAATGGCGCATTCCTATAACGGAAGGGTAACAGATCTAAGCCATGAAAGAAGCGGACAGGATTTCCTGCGCTTCCGGGCCGGTATTAAAAAGCAGGTCCAGGATGCTTAAATCCGGGAAAAATGGAAATTTAGCCTCGAAAACCTGGGTGTATGGGACAATCCGGGTCAGAGGAGGATTGCCGGAAGGAGAGACTCCGGGTGAGATGGCTTCCCGACAGTTGACAAAACTGCCGGGTAAGGTTTCAAAGTGCTCCGTGAGTCTGATTTCTGCCTCTAATGTGAGCAATTCCAACAATGTGAGAAGGTACTCCATGTTGAAGTCAAAAAGGAAAGTCCGCTTCATTTCATAAAATGGACGTATATCGTCGGCGTAGAAGTCAAAAAAGGGAGAATTCCGGTAAGCGGAGGTGATGGCCCTCCAATGGTTCAATTGCCATTTTTCATACCAGGCAATACGCAAATCCCGGACCGGAGTACAGGGTTTTCTTCCATTTTCCACCGGAATCACCAGTGCAAGAGGTCCGTTTGACCCCAGTATCACACACCGGTTCCGGTAAGTCTGTTTGATGTAATGTTCGTGTTGATCAAGGTAGACTTCGCCGAAGCCTGCAATCTGCGAAAAGTAGGAAACCGGGCCGCAATAAGCCGTCGAAAGCAGAACTTTATCCAATCCCGACATGATTATTCCCTAAAAAACCGGCCGGAAATGTTCCTGGGTTCACGATGGACGGATTCGTCTTCGTCAAAAGGAATTCCTTCCGGGTCGGGTTTAGCCCTTTTCACGGATTCCTCCTCTGCTGTGGCTTCCAGTTCTTCATTTTCGAATCTGGCCTGTCGCAACTCGTTTTTAAGTTTCCAGATCCTTGGCACAAATGAGAAATAGGGAATAAGGTACCCCAGCAACAGGCAGATCACAATCAGCAAAGCTACCGGTATATCGCTGATTGTCCAGAACAGGAGCTTCAGAGATACCTTATCCTGGTTTTGCAGTGTAAAGATCACCAGCAACACCGCCAAAACCAGAATTACAACCCATTGAAGGCTGAACCTGCTTTTTTCCTGGGGCTGATTGTGCTCCTGATCCATTTTTCTACTCCGGTTATAGTGGGCTGCAGTCAAACTCTGCATCACTGTTAAAAAATAACGCTACCTGATCCTTTTGAACAATCTGTTCAACCTTACTTTGGACAGGAATTTCTTGTCTTTGTCGAGTGAAAGCCAGATAAATGAAGCCTTTCCCACCACATGATCCTCAGGGACAAATCCCCAATAGCGGGAATCCGCGGAATTGTGCCGGTTGTCGCCCATCATCCAGTAATAATCCATCTTAAAGGTGTAACTGGCCGCAGGTTCTCCGTTGATAAGGATCAGGCTGTCCCTAACCTCCAGCTCATTCTCTTCATAAATATCGATAATTCTCCGGTACAGGGGAAGGTTGTCCACAGTCAGGGGAACAGTCTCCCCTTTGGCGGGCACCTTCAACGGCCCGAAATTGTCGACGTTCCATGGATAGCGGCTATCGGAAGGGAATATATTCATATCCCATCTCTTTGGGGTATCGATTAACTTTTCAATACCGGTTACATTGTTAAACGCTTTCAACTCTCCCGCCATCCTGGCTGTTAAAGGCAAAATGTACTGCATACTGTTGTATTCCTGCCTGTCGTCACTGGAAATTCCCAGCCGTTCCAGTGCTTTTGGATTGATGGAACTGCTTGTGGCCACTAGGTAGTTATACTGCATTCCGTCGTACTGTTTTTGAGCCTTTCCGTTCACATATACCTCACCTTCCCTGACTTCAAACTCATCACCGGAGATGGCCACGCATCTCTTGATATAATTCTCACGTTTGTCAACAGGCCGGTCCACAATTTCCCCGAAATTGATCTCATCACTCCAAAGCCTGTCGCGGGAATAGGAACGAACCAACTGATAATAGCTCTGGTTCTGCATTCTAAGTGCCACCGTATCTCCCTCCGGAAAGTGGAAAACAACCACATCGTCATTTTTTATCGTCCCGAAACCAGCCAACCGTTTGTACGGCTTTTTAATCCATTCAAGATACGATTTCGATTTGGAGAAAGGCATGGTATTGTGCACAAAGGGAAAACTCAGCGGAGTATTGGGTGTTTTCGGGCCATACGCGGTTTTGCTCACGAAGAGGTAATCTCCTACCAGCATAGATTTCTCCATCGAGGAAGTGGGTATGGTATAGGCTTCAATGAAAAATAACCTGATAAACGAGGCGGCAATCACTGCAAAAATGATGGCATCGACCCATTCGACCAGTTTGGTCTGTTTTCCATCCGGCGGATTTTTCTTTTTCCAGAATGCCCAATGCAC
Organism: uncultured Prolixibacteraceae bacterium; assembly: GCA_964472165.1. Classification (GTDB taxonomy): domain Bacteria; phylum Bacteroidota; class Bacteroidia; order Bacteroidales; family Prolixibacteraceae; genus UBA1413. Next base: position 4,839 of record CAYYJE010000065.1, read on the forward strand.
CTTTTTGCTGATGTAAATATCGTAAATCACCGGCAATCCAAGAAGCCACCAGTAATTTTTCAACCAAATGACCCAGAGAAGGTACAGGGCAGCTGCCACTCCGAATTTAAACCATTTGCTGGTCAATATTTCTCTCATTGTAAAATGGATTATAAATTAAGTAAGTCATTCATATTAAATATTCCTTTTCTGGTCAGGCAGAATTCTGCAGCCAGTACCGCGCCCAGCGCAAATCCCCTCCTGTTTTTGGCAGTATGGGTGATTTCGATCACATCATCTTCTGACTCCCAGGTCACGGTATGTATCCCCGGAACTTCACCAGTCCGTTCGGAAACGACCCCAATTTCGGAAGGATTTCCGGAAGGTCCGGCGCACCAGCCTTTTTTCTCCGGCATTTCCCTGACAAGATCTTCAGCCAGGGTGATGGCTGTACCACTGGGGGCATCGAGTTTCATGACGTGGTGTATTTCGCGGATACCTGCCTGATAGCCGGAATATGGCCCCATCAAACGGCTCAGTTTCCGGTTTAACTCAAAAAAGAGATTGACTCCGACAGAGAAATTACTGGCATAGAAAAATGTACCCTTGTTTTTCAGGCAGGCCTCATAAATCCTCTCCTTTTCATGGAGCCAGCCGGTTGTTCCGCTGACCACGGGGACCCCTGATTTAAAACAGTTCAGATAGTTGTTCACCGCGGATGAAGGAACCGTAAACTCGATGACCACATCACATTTTGCCAGATTTTCAGGAGTAAAATCGTCAGAATTGTCCACATCAATGATCATTGGCATAGAATGGCCCCGTTCGAGGGCAATCTTTTCAATCTCCTTTCCCATTCTGCCGTAACCAACCAGGCCTATTTTCATTTCATCACTTTTTTAAACCGGTCACAAAGATAGAATATTCGGCTGAATCTATGACAGTTCAGGGAGTCACAGCGATGTTTTTAGGCGAGTGTTCCGATTTTGACGATGAAAGGAGTAGGGAACCGGTTAAATAAAGATTTGATCATCCGGGAAGGTCCGCAGGCAGTATTTGTTATTTTTGCAGCAAGAAAACAACCCATGAAGAACATCCGGCTGGTAGCCACCGACCTTGACGGGACATTTCTCAAAGACAACAAATCGATCAGTGCATCGAACATGGAGGCGTTGCATTTCCTGGGAGACAAGGGCATAGTCCGGATTGCTGCCACCGGCCGGAACCTGCAGAAAGCTGAAGAGGTGATTCCCGGGCATGTACCTTTCGATTTTATCATCTACTCCTCAGGGGCAGGAATTTTCAACAGAGCCAGCCGCAATCACCTCTACACCCAGAATATCCCGGAAGAAACAGCCCATAGCCTGATGAGCTATTTTATTTCCGAAGATCTGAATTTTCACGTCTTCAGACCTGCACCTCAGAACCACCTGCTCTGGTATCACCGTGGCAGCAAGCATTGCGACGAATTTGAACGTTATTTTGAATACCACAAAGATTTATCCACTCCTCTCCCGGCGAACGGAAGGGTGGATTCCGACGTATGCCAGTTTCTGGTTGTGATTCCGGGTGATGAAGCGCAATTCTCCGAAATGAAGGCCAGGATCGGGACATTTTCGCAGGAAATCAGCATCATCAGAGCCAGTTCTCCCCTTCAGACCGGATATATCTGGATCGAGATTTTTCACAAAAATGTATCCAAGGGGAATTCACTCCTTTATCTCTGTAATTTGCTGAAAATTGATCCTGAAAATACTTTGGGGATCGGCAACGACTATAACGACATCGACCTGCTGGAATTTACAGCGCATTCTTTCCTGACTGACAATGCACCGGAGGTTCTCAAAAAACACTACGTTCTGACACCTACCAACGAAGAAGATGCATTTGCCCATGTGATATCCCAAATCAGCTTTCACACATGACATTCACGACATTTCCCTTCCGCGCAAACCTGTACCGAAAAAAATAGCCATATTTGTGCTGACATATCATTTGACAATCTGAATTATGAGTCAATCAGGCAGGAAAATTCTCTTTTTTTTAGTCCGGGTGATTTTTTATTCCGGCATCATGGTTTTGCTGAATGTGTTTTTTATGGCCGATGCCGGGCATGAGTCTGTTACCGGCAAATTCGGCGAAAATTCCATTACTGAGGTAATGCAGGAATTGTTTCTTTTTCTGTCAGGAATTATTTTCCTGGCCATTAGCCGCATCGACAGGGAGCTTGCAGCGGTTTCCAACCTCATCGCACTCTTCTTTTTCATGTCGTTCATCCGGGAATTCAACAACCAGATCGACTTCTGGTTCTATCTGGTAATTCCGTTGCTGCTTCTTTTCGGCTGGCTGGCATTCCGCGACCGGAAAAAGCTTTTCACTTCGGTTGAGAAACTGATTGATATTCCGGCAATTGCCTATTTTGTCACGGGCTTTCTGGTAACTTTTATTTTCAGCCGTTTTTTTGGAAGGACTTCCATGTGGATGACGCTGCTGGGAGAGGATTACAACCGGTGGGCTAAGAATGCTGCTGAAGAAGGGATCGAATTACTGGGATATACCCTCTTTTTCATTGCGGCCATTGAAATTTTCCTGCATGTTTTCAGAAACAGAAAGAAATCCGGAAAATGAAAGTTGCCGGATTCACATTTATCCGGAACGCGCGTCTGTACGATTTTCCGGTTGTGGAGGCCATCACCTCGGTATTGCCGGTGTGTGATCTTTTTGTGGTAGCCGTGGGCCGGTCGGAGGACGATACAGCCGGACTGATCAGGTCGATTCCTGATAAAAGGATCAGGGTGGTGGAGACCTCCTGGAATCCTGACCTGACTCAGGGAGGAGCAGTATATGCGGATGAGACCAATAAAGCCTTTGATGCCATTCCTCCTGAGTATGACTGGTGTTTTTATATCCAGGCCGATGAAGTGCTGCACGAAAAGTACCTTAATGTGGTGCATGAAGCCATGCTGCAATGGTTACCGGAGTATGGCGTGGAAGGTTTGCTTTTCAATTACCGTCATTTTTACGGCACCTTTGACTATACCGGGGATTCACGACACTGGTATCGCCGGGAGGTAAGAATCATCAGAAACGACAAAACGATCAGGTCGTACCGTGACGCCCAGGGATTCCGCAAAGCGGGCCGGAAGATCAATGCAGTTCCTCTGGACGCAGAAATCTACCATTATGGGTGGGTCCGGCCTCCGGGGCATATGCAATTGAAAATCGATGCCGTAAAACAATATTACGGTGGAATCTCCCATGAAGAAGCAAGGGAAAAAGCGATTCTGGAGGAATTCAGTTACAGTCGCAATTATGATTCCCTCTCGCGGTTTAATGGCACGCATCCCCGGATCATGGAAGAGAGGATCAACCGGTTGAATTGGGATCCGGCGATCGACATCAGGATAAAAAGGATGAATTTCAGGTACAGGCTGCTTTACTGGTTTGAAAAGCTGACCGGGTACAGACCGTTTGAATTCCGGAATTACCGGATTGTCCGCACATAATCCCTTTAACCTTCGTGCTCAATGAATTTCCCCAACTTCCGGTACTTTTCGTAGAGCACTTTATATTTCTCCACATTTTCCGGAATCGGGAAGTATTCGCGCTCAATACCTCCGCCCATGTGTTCCTGAGCCTTTGCGGCAGTGGCGTGTATTCCGGCAGCCACTGCAGCGGCCATGGCAGATCCCAGGGCACAGGCCTGCTCTGCACGGGCTACCTTGATGGGCATGTCCAGTACATCGGCCACAATCTGAACCACCAAAGGTGATTTTTTGGCCACTCCCCCGAGTGCGATCACCCCATCGACACGGACTCCTTCTTCCCTGAACCTGTCGTTGATCGCTTTTGATCCAAATGCCGTAGCCTCCACCAGGGCGCGGAAGATCCGGGGAGCATCGGTGCCCAGTGTCAACCCGGTAAGGGCACCCGTCAGATTTTGGTTGGCATCGGGGGTTCTGCGTCCATTCATCCAGTCGAGGGCCAAAACACCGCTTTCGGCTACAGGAATTTTTGCAGCATCTTCACTCAGGCGGGAGATAATTTTCCCGGAAACTTCTTCGATCAGGCTATTCCTGATGGATGGTTCCACCAGCCGGGTTTCTGAAAGAATGTGCGTCAATGGCCATTCCACGATTTTTTTAAACCAGGCATAAATATCTCCGAAAGCCGACTGCCCTGCTTCAAGCCCCACCATTCCCGGCACAATGGAGCCGTCGACCTGACCGCAAATGCCGTTCACCAGCTTATCCCCGAATTCTCCGGGAGGGGTCACCAGCATATCGCAGGTAGAAGTTCCCATCACTTTGGAAATGTAATAAGGTTTGATCTCTGCACCAAGGGCGCCCAGATGTGCGTCGAAGGCCCCTACTCCCACCGTGATTCCGGCAGGCAGCCCGAGGCGCCCGGCCCATTCCGGTGAAAGTTTCCCTGCTGCCACATCACAGGTATAGGTGTCCTTGTATAACCGGTCGCGCAAACCACCCAGCAAAGGATCAAGGGCTGAAAGAAACTCTTCCGACGGGAGTCCGCCGAATGCTTCATGCCACATGGCTTTATGTCCGGCAGCACAACGACTCCGTTTCAGGGTCAGGGGATGGGTGTTCCCGCAAAGCAGAGCCGGAATCCAGTCGCAATGTTCGACCCAGGAGTAGGCTGCACGCAAAACACCTGCATCTTCACGCAACACATGCAGAATTTTAGCCCAGAACCATTCCGAAGAGTAAATGCCTCCTTCATACTTTGTAAAATCGGTTTCCCATGATTTGGCCAGGGCATTGATTTCGGCAGCTTCCCTGATTGCAGTATGGTCTTTCCAAAGAATAAACATGGCATTGGGATTCTCTCTGAACCCCGGGGTTAGCGACAATGGAGTTCCTCTTTCATCGACAGCCACAGGAGTGGATCCCGTAGTGTCGACTGAAATCCCTGCAATCCGCTCAGCCACACCTGGAGGCGCCTGCCTCAACACTTCCCTGATCGTAAACTCCAGTCCTTCGAGGTAATCCTCGGGGTGTTGCCTGAACTGGTTTTTTGCCGCATCACAATAGAGTCCCTGTTTCCAACGGGGATATTCAAAGACTGCGCTGCCCGCCTCTTCCCCGTTTTCAGTATCCACAATCACCGACCTGACCGAATCGGTGCCATAATCAATTCCGATGGTGTATTTCTTGCTCATAGTTTAATGTTTTTAAGTTCTGTGATCCGGTGATCCGGTGATTCTGTTCCTGATTATCGGGACGGTGAGTCTGTCACGTCTGAGCCAGGACTTCGCTGTACTTCATGACCGGCCATTTTCAAATCATCAAATCATCAAATTTCCAAATTTTCAAATCAGACTGATATTCTACTCTCATGACTTCCTGTGTTTTACCAAAAATAAAAGTAAAAAAGTGCCACAATACCCAGGATGATGAGCGTGTGGATTACGTCCCACTTGTTCCAGCTGGCACGTGTAGCCGATACATTCTCAGGGGTTTGGGTACCTTTCATGGTGTATTTAACCTGTTCCGCCCGGGGTGGCTGGGTAAGCAGGCTGATGACCACGACCAGGATGATGCAGAAAGCGAAAAGATACGCGGTAAAAACGTAGGAATTGACAGAGGCGATGTCAAAGAGGAAACCATATTGCCCTGAAAACATATCAGTGAGTTTTGTGCCGACTTGAGAGAGCATGTTTGCAGCCTGTCCCTGAGTTTCCGGAGAGATTACCGTCAAGGCCTGGCTTGCTTCATTTACCGACGATTGCAAAGAAGAAGCAATATCAGATGGCAAAATGGCAGCCAGTTTTTCATGGAAAGCCTGGATATGGGTCACCAGAAGCTCACGGGTATATTCAGTGGCACTCCCTATCCTGGATGCCAGTTTACTGGCAGTGGTGACCAGTTCAGCTTTGGCGCCCAGCGTCACATTAAGAACCAGCCGGAACATTCCGATGGTAAAGCCGGCGATCATCCCCCATATGGCTCCTTTTGCGGTGGTTCGCTTCCAGAATACGCCAAGGATGAAGACAGTGGCAATGGCCGGAGCCAACAAACCCTGAACAGCCTGTAGATAGTCGTACAGCACCTTCCCCAGCCCCAGCATGACGGGAATCCACGCGACTCCCAGGATCACCACGGCCACCGTGGCTAAACGGCCGACTGTCAGGAGATGTTTTTCCGTGGATTCGGGCCTGAATTTCTTGTAAAAGTCACCCACAAAAAGTGCGGCAGAAGAGTTAAAGAGGGATGCCAGAGAACTCATTAAGGCGGCCAGCAGACCACAAACCACGATCCCCTTGACCCCGGCAGGCAACAACTGCGACACCATGGCTGCAAAGGCTGAATCACTTGAAGGCACAGAAATAATCCCTTTCTGGTTCAACGCAAAGGCAATCATCCCGGGAATCAGAAAAATAAACACCGGCAGGAGTTTAAAATAACTCCCCAGGATGGCGCCTCTCCTTGCTTCCTTCTGGTTACGGCCCGAAAGCACACGCTGAACGATAAACTGATCGGTACACCAGTACCAGAATCCGATCACCATTGAGGCCACAATGACCCCGGGCCACGGAAATTCCGGATCGGCAGCCGACCGGATCAGATGCATGTTTGGCCCTGCAATATTTTGGACCTCCGCCCATCCGCCGACCTTAACCAGTCCGATCACCAGAATGACGATAGAACCGATCAGCAACACAGGCGACTGAAGCACTGAGGTGTACAGCACAGCCTTCATCCCACCCAGAACAGTGTAGATACCGGTGATCAGTACCAGTCCGATGGCGCTTACCCAGAAGAAATCGATTCCCCAGAGTGTTTCGATCCCAAAAACTTCCTTGAAAACTACCCCCCCCGCGTACACGGTCACCGCTACCTTGGTGAGTACATAACTCACCAGCGATATCAGGGAAAGGATGGTACGTGACCCGGAAGAGAATCTTCGCTCAAGGTATTCAGGCATGGTAAAAATTTTAATCCTGTCGTAGAAGGGTACAAAAACCCATCCCAGGATCAGGATAATCCATGCCTGGATTTCCCAGTGTGCCATCGCCATCCCGCTGATAAAACCGGCTCCTGCCAATCCGACAAGATGTTCAGAGCCGATGTTGGAGGCAAAAATGGAAGAACCGATTGAAAGCCATCCGGCATCTTTCCCTGCCAGAAAGTAATCGGTGGTATCTTTCTCTTTCTGCATCACCACATACACGATGATGCTGATCATGCCCAGAAAAAAAACCGCAAGAATGATCCAGTCCAGTGTACCCATTTTCAGTTCTTTATTGGTTCATTTGATTAATCAAGACATTCGCCTCCGTACATAAGCCGTTGGATTGTGCTGATCAGTATTTGACAATCCTGACTGGTTCTGCATCGGTTGATTTTTTATTTACGGTATAATAATATGCTCCTTTTCTTGAATCTGCCATGTTCTTTTCTCCGGTTCTCGACAGCAGGTCGAGTGACAGAATTTTTTTCCTGAAATTTCCGGCGTCGAATTCACGCTGAAAAATCGCTTCATATACTCTGCGCAGTTGAAGAAGCGTAAACCTTTCGGGGAGTAATTCACTGCCTGTCAGACTATACCCGGCCTTTTGCTGAAGCCGGACCAATGCTTTCCGGAACATTTCCCTGTGGTCGAAGATGAGTTCCGGGAGGTCATTCAAGGGCCACCAATGTGCTCCATGGGCCTTTAACAATTCCGAATCATACTGGTGAATCAGGCTGTAAAAGGCCACACTGACCACTCTGACATCAGGTTCCCTGTGGGGAGCAGAAAATGTACCCACCTGATCCAGAAAAATTTTCTCCAGACCGGTAGTTTCATGCAATATTCGCTGGGCTGCCTCCTCGCACGACTCATTTTCCCGGACAAAGCCACCCATCAGCGACCATTTTCCCTTTACCGGTTCAAATCCCCTGGGGTAGAGCAACAATTTGAGTTCTTCCTTTTCATAGCCAAAAATCACACAATCGACAGCCAGAAAATATTTCTGATGACCTTTGTATAATTCTACCATAAGATGATGTCAGTTAGGAAGGGATAAATGTAAGAAATACTTTTCAAATAAAAACAGCTGCCGTCCCGAAAAATCCGGACGGCAGCTGTTTTAAGAAATATTAAGGTACCGAAGAATGGATCTTTTCCGGACCTTTGAGATAAATGGATTACACTTCGATATCCTTGTTCACATTCTTGCTCCCGATAAGGGCATAGAAGAGGAGGTAAGCCAAACCAGCGAAGATGACCCAATAACTGGGCATAAAACCTGCCAGGTCAGCCACTTTACCCTGGAGAGCGGGAAGAATACCGCCACCGCATACCAAAACCATGAAAAGTCCAGAAGCAGCGGCAAGATATTTGCCAAGGCCTTCCACTGCCAGATTGAAAATGCTTCCCCACATAATAGAGGTGCAAAGACCGATCAGGACGAGGTACATGGCATTAATGGGAACTTCAGCCAACCCGAAGGAGAGCGCTCCCGCAGCGGTTGTTTGAATAACCGGCAAGGAAACCAGGCTGGTAACGGGTGAAAACATGGCCAGCGTGACCAATATCAATCCCACCAGTGAAGTAACGCTCAACATGGTTTTACTGGATACTTTGGCTCCTATAGAAGCGCCGGTCAACCGGCCTGCCAGCATCAGCATCCAATATGTTCCTGCCACAAAACCTGCGGTAGTTTTACCCACAGTTGCCAGTTCAGAGAGCCAGAGGTTCATGATACCCGGAGTTCCCACTTCAACGCCCACGTATACGAAAATGGCAATTGCTCCCAGCACAAAATGTCTGAATTTCAAGGCACCTGACATGAGTTTTCCCAAAGGTTCAGAAATCTTTTCAGCATGAGGTTCAGGGATACTTACCCGCCAGAGCACAAAAAACACGATTGCAAAAACTGCCATCGCGAGGTACATTACCGGGAACACATCCTTAATGTTGGCTTTTGTAGCTTCACCGATTAAAATTCCCACAAAGGCAGGGGTAAAGGTGGCCATCACTGAGTTGAAAGAACCTCCGACCTGGATCAGCTGATTTCCTTTATTTCCGCCTCCGCCGAGGGTATTCAGCATCGGGTTGACCACGGTATTGAGCAAACACATGGAGAAACCGGCCACGAAAGCACCAAGCAGATAAACGGCAAAAGCAGATGATTGGCCTGCATAACCTGACAAATACTGGATAAAGACGCCTAAAAAGCCGATGGCAATAGCCAGCAGTGCGGTTTTCTTATATCCGTATTTTGTTAACAGGATTCCTCCGGGGATTCCCATCACGGCATAGGCAATGAAATTTGCCGCATTCCCCAGCATTCCCAGGAAATTGGAAACTCCGAACTGTTCTTTCAGCACAATACCCATCGGCGCGGCCAGATTTGTTACAAACGAGATCATTCCGAAGAGCAGGATCATCATAATGATCGGCAACGTGTAATTCTTTTTTTCAGTCATAATAATTCACAATTATTTGGTTACTAATTTAGTTTAGTCGTTAAAACAATCTCTTGGCGCCATCACCGATTTCTGCCACATAGAATGCAGGTTTCAAACCTGTTTTGGCTTCGTAATTTTTGCCCACCTCAGCGATGAAAGTATCAACAGCTTCATCCCTGACAAGGCTGACGGTGCAACCTCCAAATCCGCCTCCGGTCATCCGGGAACCGATCACTCCGTCAATTTTCCGGGCTTCCTCCACCATGGTATCCAGCTCCAGTCCGGTTACTTCATAGTCGTCGCGCAGCGAATCGTGCGAGCCATTCATCAGCTTGCCGAAATTTTCAAGGTTGCCGGCCTGAAGCTCCTTCACGGCCTGTTCCGTTCGTGCAATTTCAGTGATGACGTGGCGGGCACGTTTCCGGGCTGCCAAGTCCTCAATTTTATCCTCCAGCCCTGCGAACTCGGCTTCACTTACTTCCACCAGCGCTTTTATGGGTTTGTATTTACTGATGGCATCCACCGCTGCATGACATTCCCTCACCCGCTGGTTGTACATTCCTGAATCCAGCTTATGCGGACTGTTGGTATTGCTGATCACGATCTTGACCCCGTCAAGTCTGACAGGTACCAATTCAAAATCAAGGGTATCACAATTGAGGAATACGGCATGTTCAGCTTTTCCCATCCCGGAAACAAACTGGTCCATTATACCGCACATCACGCCGGCAAACTCGTGTTCTGCCTTCTGGCTCATTTTGATCAGCTCCACCCTGTCGATTCCCGCATTCCAGATGTCATTCACGGCAACCGCCGTCACCATTTCCAGGGCGGCAGAGGAGGAGAGCCCGGCACCGTTGGGAACATCCCCAAAAATCAGGATGTCGGCACCCTCTTTAAATTGAATCCCCTTTTTCAGAAACTGGGCAAAAACACCAATGGGATAATTTACCCACTCCTTGCCTACCTTCTTGTCCAGATCCCCGAGCGCCACCTCTGCTTCAAACGGCAGATTCATGGAAGCAAACCGGACACTTTTACGCTCCGTTTTCCGGATCATGAGATAAGCCCCGAAACTTAGGGCGCATGGAAAAACGAAACCTCCGTTGTAGTCGGTGTGTTCGCCTATCAGGTTCACCCTGCCGGGTGCAAAATATCCCTGAAAATCGCCTTCACCATACTTTTCAACAAATTTCTTCTTCAGTTCTGTGATTGTCATATTGGTATCTTTTAATTTCAAATTATAAGGCTTTAAGCTGGACGAACAAAATTAGAAATATTTTCCAAACTTCAGTTTTTAAATGAAATAATCACTTTTTTTCTAACTTTGACGCGATCTGGAGGATTGACCACACTATTAATCAGATAAAACCATGAAAATTTCAAAATCTGTTTTTGGAAGACTCACCGGAGGAGAGGCTGTTTACCTTTACGCCTTGCAAAATGACAACGGGATAGAGGTAAAAATCATCAATTACGGCGCCATCATTACCTCAATCACCACCCCCGACAAGAACGGGAACCTGGAAAATATCGTTTGCGGATTCGATAAACTGGACGATTACCTCCACGAACAATACCTCTCGAACTATCCCTATTTCGGATGCATTCTCGGAAGGGTTGGCAACCGGATCAGCAAAGGAAGTTTTCTGCTGAACGGCGTACGGTACCAGCTTGCCATCAACAACGGTCCCAACCATCTCCACGGCGGGCTGACCGGCTTTGACCGCAGGTTGTGGCAGGGTGAAGCTTTGGTGGAAGAGGAAAAAGTGGGCATCCTCTTTTCCTATTTCAGCCCTGACGGGGAAGAATATTATCCAGGGAATCTGAATGTGAGTTGCCTTTACTCACTGAACAACAACAACGAACTTTCCATCGACTATTTCGCCACCACCGATCAGACGACCCTCGTTAACCTGTCCAACCACACCTACTTTAATCTGACAGGAGGAAAGGAAAAAATTCCGGATCACGAATTGTCCATTTGTTCCACCCACATCACTGAATCGGTTGATCTGATCCCTACAGGGAATATTATTCCGGTAAAAGGAACCCCATACGATTTCACGGCTTTTAAGCGGATTTCCCAGGACCTCACTTCCCTTGAACAGGGTTATGACCTTAATTATGTGCTCGACAATGAAGAGGAGGAGCTGGCTTACGCGGCATGCCTGAAAGAAAATAAGACAGGACGTCAGGTGGAGGTTTTCACCACCCAGCCAGGCATCCAGTTGTACACCGGATACTGGATTCCCGAACTGGAAATTAACGGAAAGAAGAAATTCGGCAGTTATTCGGGTGTGGCTCTGGAAACCCAGCATTATCCCGACTCCGTCAACCAACCCTCCTTCCCGTCCATCATTCTGGAACCCGGGGAGAAATACCAGCAAAGCACGGTCTACCGGTTTGGACTACAGGAAGATTAGGATATCAGAAGGTCAGAATATCAGAATGATTTGATGATTTGATGATTTGATGATTGAGTCAACTCCGAAAAGTTGATAATTTGTTTTATTTTATCCGACCCCCTGCCCCCTAAAGGGGGTTACTATCTGATAATCAATACTTTAATAAGTCCCCTTTAGGGCCCCGATCCCGATAGATATCGGGACTACCAGGTTGGGGTCAGGAGCACAAATCGGAGTGGACTCAAGGTCAGAATATCAGAAGGTCATAATGATTTGAAAATGACCGATACCGGTGCCCAGCGGAGTCTCGGCTCAGACAAGACCGGGTCCCTCTGTCTCTAAGTCCCTTCGTCTCTAAGTCCCTTCATCTTTTTCCCTGTCCGTAGTATGCCTTGGTGCCGTGTTTACGGAAGTAATGCTTGTCGAGCAGGAATTGGTCAATCGACGCTGAAGGATTAAGCTGCAGGGTATGGTAGGCCATCTGGGCCACTTCTTCCAATACTTTGGCATTGTGTACCGCCTCATGGGGATCTTTGCCCCAGGCAAACGGCGCATGGTTGGCCACCAACACTCCGGGCACCGCTTCAGGGTCCAGTCCGGAAAAAGTTTCTACGATGACATTTCCCGTTTCGGCTTCATAGGCCGTGGAGATCTCTTTTTCAGTGAGTTTGCGGGTACAGGGGACGGGTCCGTAAAAATAGTCGGCATGGGTGGTTCCCAGTGCAGGGATCGGCTTGCATGCCTGAGCCCATGATGAGGCCCAGGGAGAATGAGTGTGAGCAACCGCCCCTGTTTC
>CAYYJE010000066.1:0-17359 GCA_964472165.1 uncultured Prolixibacteraceae bacterium
GAGATCAAAAACTGATTCACGATCAGAAAGAAAAGCAAATGAAACTGCACTTTGTCGTACCCGATGACAGCTGCCGTCACCAGACAGATTACCGAATAAGCGACGGCAAGGATCAGTTTTAGCCCGATAATATTCGACAAGTGCTTTTTCAGGAGAAAACGGTACTGCGAAATATTGCGGTTGTTGAAGTTGGTAATTCCGATGTCCAGAAGGATGTTCAGTATCATCGAGAAGTTAAAAAGCGCAAAATAAAGGCCGTAACTCTCAGCACCCACCACATTCTGCACAGTCCGGTCAATCCCCAAAACCCAAAAAGGCTTGATCAGCAAATTGAGGAATATCAACAGAATCAGGTTGGTGACAAACTTGCGCTTCAAAACTTCAGATTTTAAATTTTGAAACGCTAAAAGTAGATTTTTTTGGCATACTTTGTATGAGTTATCGGATAAGGAAATTTTCAAGCTTATGGTCATCGTCGTCAACACCAGGTTATTATTGAAAAACCGGTTGGAAGGTATTGGTTGGTTTACTTATGAAACCATGAAGAGAATTACCCGGGAACACCCTGAACATCAGTTTATATTTCTTTTCGACCGCTCCTATGACCATACGTTTGTTTTCTCGGATAACGTCAAGCCTGTCAGGGTTTTGCCATCTGCGAGACTCCCGTTATTGTGGTTTTTCTGGTTTGAATTCCGCGTTCCTGCAATTCTGAAAAAGTACAATGCCGATCTCTTCCTGTCGACAGACGGGTATCTTACCACCCGGAGCCCTGTTCCCCAGCTGCCGGTCATGCACGATTTGAACTTCATGCATCGTCCCAGGGACCTTCCCCGGTGGATCTCCCTGTATTACAATCACTTTTTCCCGCTTTTTGCCCGGAAAGCCATCCGTATTGCAACGGTTTCAGCTTATTCTAAAAATGATATATCAGCCACCTTCGGGATAGAACCCGGAAAAATCGACATTGTCTACAGCGGATACAACCAGCGGTACACCCCGGTGAGTGCCCCGGATCAGGAAAAGGTGAGAAGAAGGTATACGGACGGGAACCGCTTTTTTTTATACGTCGGGGCTTTACACCCCCGGAAGAACATTGAAGGCCTGTTAAGGGCTTTTGATGATTTCAGATCACGCACCGGAAGCCCTGACAAACTCGTCGTTGTAGGCGGGAAGATGTTTAAAACCGGCCGGATTTTCAGAATTTTTAAAAGAATGAAATTCCGCGGTGAAGTGGTTTTTACAGGCAGGATCCCCGATGAAGAGCTCCGGTTGGTACTGGGTTCGGCACTTGCACTGGTATTCGTTCCTTTTTTTGAAGGGTTCGGACTTCCGCTGATCGAAGCCATGGGTGCCGGGGTGCCTGTAATTGCTTCCAACACCACCTCCCTTCCCGAAGTGGGGGGAGATGCAGCACTCTATGCCGATCCTGAGAGTCCCCGGCAAATAGCCCGGGCCATGGAGTTAATATCCGGTGATGAAACGCTCAGAAAACGCATGATCGAAAAGGGCATTCTCAGGAAAGAGATGTTTACCTGGGACCGTACGGCTGCCCTCCTTTGGGAATCGGTGCGGAAAGCTTTGGAAAAACAAGGCTAATAGGTTGAGATTGAGGTCAATAGCCTGTGGCGTTCAAGGGTTCAACAGTCGTTCAAAATCGTTCAAGGGTTCCAAGGTTCAGGGTTCAAAGCCTGCGGCGTTCAAAGTTGTTCAAAGGTTCAATAGTTGTTCAAAGGCTTCGCCGTTCCAAATGCCTGCGGCGTTCCAAAGTTCCAAGGCTTCGCCGTTCAAGTCGGAGCATAGCGGAGATCCCGACCGGTAGCGTCGGGAGGTTCAGGGTTCCAGGGTTCCAGAGTTCCAGGTTCCAGGGTTCAGGTTCCAGGTATCAGGGTTGTTGTTCGATGGTTATTCATTGTAACCGGATTTGCCTCCAGATTATAAACCAATAGAATGACGCGCGTAGCGCAAATGACAGGAGAAGCCTGAATGACGGCCGCAGGCACCGGATCACCGGATCACTGAATCACAGAATCACAGAATCACAATTTATCAGATACCCGATTTTGAAAAAGATCCAATCTTCCTTACACCCCTGCTTACTTCCCGGGAGGATCGAGGCGGGATGCGATGAGGCAGGCAGAGGATGCCTTGCCGGTCCGGTAGTGGCGGCTGCGGTGATATTGCCCCCCGGATTCACACACCCGTTGTTGAATGATTCCAAGCAGCTTTCCGAAAAAGTGAGGGACCAGCTTCGTCCCGTTATTGAAACGGAAGCAGTGGCATGGGGTGTGGGAACGGCCTCCCCGGAGGAGATCGACGAAATAAACATTCTGGCTGCAAGCTTCCTTGCCATGAACCGGGCCATCGACATGCTGAAGGTCCGCCCGGAACAGCTGCTGATCGACGGCAACCGGTTCCGCAACCGGAGCGGAATACCCTTTACCTGTCTGGTAAAGGGTGATGCCACTTTCCTGTCGGTCGCCGCAGCTTCCGTGCTGGCAAAAACGCACCGCGATGAGCTGATGGTAGCGCTCGATAAAGAGTTCCCCGAATATTTCTGGAACAAGAATAAAGGATACCCTACCCTCTCGCATCGCCAGGCCATCGCCATCCATGGTATTTCTCCCTGGCACCGGAAATCGTTCAGGCTGACTCACGATCAGCTTAGTTTATGGTAATTTACAGAGAAAGGTTCTTCAATTGGCATGGATTTGCTAAATTCGGGCAAAAATTAAAAAACCAGGATCAAAAAAAAAGAGGTTATGAGGGGTTTGGTAGATTATCACACCCATTCAATCCTTTCTGACGGCCACACCAGTTATGAAGAGATGGTGCTTGCAGCCATTGAAAAAGGGTTGGATGAAATCGGATTCAGCGACCACGTTTGCCTGAAGCCAGTGACCTGGGCCATGCAGGAAGTGGATTTGCCGGTAATGACCAGTCAGATTATGAAGATCAGGGAGAAATATGGTCACCTGATCACAATCCGGTATGGGATTGAAATGGACTTTTTTCCCGGGAAAGAAGAGCAGCTTTACCGGATCATCCAAAGTCTTCCGCTTGACTACGTAATCGGATCGGTTCATTTTATCGGGGACTGGAATTTTGACGGGGATCAGTCGTTGTACGGGAAATGGAGCAACGACGAGCTCTATGCCATTTATTTCGGCCTGGTGCAGCAGGCAGCGGCGTCCCGGCTTTTTGACACCCTGGGACATCTCGACCTGGTCAAAAAGTTTTCGGTATACCCCGACACGAACCAGTCGCTCCTGTTTGAAGAAACTGTCAGGGCCATCAGCCGCGCAGGCATGGTGGTGGAGCTCAATACCGGTGGCTTGGACCGGCCGTGTGCCGAATTTTACCCGGGGCCGCAGTGGCTCGAAATGCTTTATGCAAATGATGTTCCGGTAACCCTGAGTTCCGATGCGCATCATCCAGGCCAGATAGCCCGGCATTACCAGCAGGCCGTCGGCCTGCTGAAGAAAACGGGATATCACCAGATCACCAGATTCGACAACCGCAAAAGATCCGCACTGAAAATTTAACAAAAACGGAAATGGCATATAAGGCTTTCAGGGGGATGAAACCCCTGTCCCAACTGATGTTCAGTGCGTTCATTGTGCTGGTGGTTTTTCTTGCCGTCCAGGTTGTGGCAGCGTTGATTGCGCTGCCGCTGTTCGGGATGGAAAAAGTTTCCGGAATGGTTTATGGACTGAATATGGGCGATCCGGAGACCATCGGCATGCTCAAGTATTTCCAGATTTGCCAATCGCTGGGGTTGTTCATTGCCCCCTCATTCCTCATCGCCTGGCTGTTTCACGGGGATATGACGGAATATCTCCGGCTGAACCAGCCTGTAGGAGGAGGAATGGTGATCCTGGTGATCCTGCTGGTGATTGTGGTCAATCCGCTGATCAATTTCGCGGGCTCGATGAACGCAGAAATGCATTTGCCCGAATGGATGAGTTCACTTGAAGAATGGATGCGCGAGGCTGAAGATGCGGCAGCCAAACTTACCGAAGCTTTTCTCTCCACTAAAAGTGTGGGGGGATTGCTTTTTAACCTGCTGATGATTGCCGTACTTCCCGCCTTCGGGGAAGAGTTGCTTTTCAGGGGTGTCATCCAGAAGATTCTCACCCGGTGGACCCGCAATGTTCACTGGGGGATCTGGCTTGCCGCAGCACTTTTCAGCGCACTGCACATGCAGTTTTACGGATTTGTTCCCCGGATGCTGCTGGCTGGGATGTTCGGATACCTGCTGGTATGGAGCGGCTCGTTATGGCTTCCCATTCTGGCCCATTTTGTGAACAATGCAGCTGCAGTGACAGCCATGTGGCTCGCGGAGAAAAGCCTCCTCGATCCTTCTGTGGGTGAAATCGGATCGGGCAGCGGGGAATGGCATTACGTGGTGGGCAGCCTGGTTTTATCGGGAATTGTCATTTTCAGCCTCAGGAAAACACTCCTTTCCGGGGAGGAACTCACCGGTAACCCTCAGTTATAATTCATTTTTGCTATTTTTGCCACCAGCAAAACTCACCATGATGAATTTTGAAAGAACCAGATATTTCCTGCAATCGGTAAATACCGGACAGATTTTCCCGGACAGCGGATGGTTGCTCGATGCCCCCGGAGAAACAGCACCCTCCCTGATCAGGGCGATTTATGAAAACAGGCAGCTTAGCGTAAGAGACGAGCTTCCCGGATTGTATAAATTTGCCGACTGGCTTCCCATCCGGCGGATTCTGGATGGATCTTCCGCCCCGGTGACTTTCAGAAGTCAGGCGCTTGCCAGGGCATTGGGCTTGTCCAACCTCTGGATCACCTTCAGCGGATACTGGCCTGAAAAGGGTGCCTCTATGAATACATGCAGCTTCAAGGAAACCGAGGCCTTCTCCGTATGTGCCCGCCTTGACCCCCAAAATGAAAAAATCCTGGTGGTTGCCTCGGCAGGAAATACATCCCGTTCTTTTGCAAAAGTATGTTCCGAGAACAAAATTCCGCTCCTCCTTTGTGTTCCGGAAGACAACCTGGATGCCCTGTGGTTTGATGAACCCCTGGACGATTGTGTCAAACTGGTATGCAGCCAAAAGGGAAGCGACTATTTCGACGCCATTCATCTCTCGGGAATTGCCGCTTCCATCGAAGGGTTTATTCCGGAGGGAGGAGCCAAAAATGCAGCCCGTCGCGACGGCATGGGAACCACTGTGTTGTCGGCAGTCACCACCATCGGTGAAATCCCGGAATACTATTTCCAGGCAGTGGGCAGTGGTACAGGCGCCATCGCGGCATGGGAGGCAAATCTCCGTTTCCTCGCCGATGGCCGGTACGGAAAAAGAAAAATGAAACTGATGGTCTCCCAGAATGCCCCGTTTCAGCCAATATGCGATACCTGGGAAGCAGGTTCCCGTGCCATGCTTCCGCTCGATGAAACACTGGCCCGCACCCAGGCAGGTCTCATCGACGCCAAAGTGCTTTCAAACAGAAAACCCCCTTATTCATTGGCAGGAGGGCTTTTTGATGCACTTACCGATTCAGAAGGAGCCGTAATGGCCATTTCCAATGAAGAAGCAAGGAGCGCAGCAAGCATCTTCCGGGAGACGGAAGGAATCGATATTCATCCGGCTTCGGCAGTGGCAGTGGCTTCCCTCAAACGGGCTGCCGAAGATGGTGTAGTCACCGCGGATGCACTGGTGATGCTTAACATCACCGGAGGAGGAGAAGAAAGATATAAAGCGGACCATCCCCTTTGGTATCTGAAGCCCTTGCTGGTCTTCCCCGTCAATCCCAACCCGGAAGAAGTCATCCGGGAAATCACCGCGCTGTTCAGATCATAGCTGCCGGAATTTCCTGCTTTACCCTCCTGACTCCTGTAAATTACAGGCAAACTCTGCCGTGCGGCCAATGGTTAATCCGGGAAATCGTATACCTTTGTTTCGGAATAAACCATTAAACCATAACGATATGAGAAGCAGGAAAATCATGTGTGTATTGCTTGCAGTGGTCTCTTTGGCAGGTTGTTCAAAGTACCGCGACTATTCGGAAGTCCCCTATGAAGAGCCCAACGGGAAAGCCTGGGAAGATCCGCTGGTCAGCCAGATTAACCGGGAAGAACCCCGTGCCCATTTTATCCCCTTCACCACGGTAGCGCAGGCCCGTGAAGACAACCTGCACAATTCACCGCTGGTGATGTCCCTCAACGGGGTTTGGAAGTTCAGTCTGGCCCAGCATCCTTCCTCCAGACCGTTCTGGTTTTTCAAGGATGATTACAATACCAGCAGCTGGGATGAGATTGCCGTTCCCGCAAACTGGGAACAACAGGGCTACGATTATCCCATCTATGTAAATGTGGTTTATCCGCATAAGCCCACTCCTCCGGTTATCGAAGGAGACCACAATCCGGTAGGCTCCTACAAACGGACCTTTGAACTCCCTGCTTCGTGGAAGGGGAAGGAAATTTACCTCCACGCAGGGGCGGTAAGTTCCAATATGACGCTCTGGATTAACGGGGAATTCGTGGGTTACAGCGAAGACAGCAAAACCCCGGCTGAGTTTAACATTACCAAATACCTGAAGAAAGGGAAGAATTCCGTATCGCTGGAAGTATTCAGATGGTGCGACGGCTCCTATCTCGAAGACCAGGATTTCTGGCGGATGAGCGGCATCACCCGCGACATTTTCCTCATGGCCAGAAATCCGCAGCATATCCGTGATTTCAGGGTATCGGCAGGACTCGACTCCACCTACCTCAATGG
The DNA here is from genome assembly GCA_964472165.1 of uncultured Prolixibacteraceae bacterium. Lineage (GTDB taxonomy): Bacteria > Bacteroidota > Bacteroidia > Bacteroidales > Prolixibacteraceae > UBA1413. The sequence continues at coordinate 6,753 of CAYYJE010000066.1, forward strand.
GATTTTCAACCTGGAAGTTGAGCTGTCGAATCTGGAGGAAGAAAACAGGCCGATGGTGGTGGAGGCCCTTCTCAGTGATGGGACAACCCCACTTGGCACCTTTTCACAAAATGTGGAAGCGGTTCCCGGGGCCTTTAAAGTGGCATTCTCAGGAAATTATCCCGGGGTCAAAACATGGTCGGCAGAAACTCCCCATCTCTATGAACTCCTCATCACACTGAAAAAGGGCGACGGCGATACTGTGGAAGTACTCCGGCAGGATGTGGGATTCCGCACCAGCGAGGTTAAAAACGGACGGCTACTCATCAACGGGAAATATGTGTACATCAAGGGGACGAATATCCATGAGCACCATGAGAAAAACTGGCATGTAGTGGATCAGGAGACCATGTTGAAAGACATCGCACTGATGAAATCGCACAACCTCAACACGGTGCGCACCTCTCACTATCCGCAGCCCGAATTGTGGTACAAACTGTGCAATAAATATGGTCTCTACCTGGTTGATGAAGCCAACATCGAATCGCATGGCATGGGGTATGGGCGCAGGTCGCTGGCCAAAGACAGCACCTGGAAGGATGCCCACCTTTTCAGAACCCGGAATATGTTCGAACGCGACAAGAACCAGCCCTCTGTGGTGATCTGGTCGCTTGGAAATGAAGCGGGCAACGGAGTCAATTTTTACGCCACTTACGACTACCTGAAATCGGTCGACAAAAGCCGTCCGGTTCAATATGAACAAGCACATCAGGAAACCAATACCGACATTGTTTGTCCGATGTACATGCGGATTGGCGACATGGAGAAGTATGCGCAGTCAAACCCCAACCGCCCCCTGATCCAATGTGAATATGCCCATGCCATGGGGAACAGTGTAGGCAATCTGCAGGATTACTGGGATGTAATTGAAAAATACGATGCCCTCCAGGGTGGGATAATCTGGGACTGGGTCGACCAGGGTCTGCTCACCAACGATGAAAAGGGAAATTCATACTGGGCTTACGGCGGGGATTTTGGTCCCGACTCGCTCTACACCGACGGCAACTTTTGCTGCAACGGACTGGTGGATCCCGACAGGGGGGTTAAGCCTGCCATGTCGGAAGTGAAAAAAGTATACCAGTATATCGGATTTTCACCGGTGAACCTGGCCACAGGTGAAATTTCCATTCACAACAAATATGCCTTCACGAACCTTTCCGATTTTGACTTTTCCTGGGAGGTCACCGGAGACGGAGCCGTTGTTTCTTCAGGGAACATTCCTTCCCTTGATGTGGCTCCGGGAGGAGTAATCAAAACAAGCTGTGATTTCAGCTTCGATCCGCAGCCTGGCACAGAATATTTCCTGACCGTCAGGGCCCGGCAGCGGGAAGCAAAGGGATTGGTGGAAGCCGGATGGGAAGCTGCCGCCGAACAGTTTACACTTCCTTATTTTACGGAACCCAAAGCGGTGTCGTCGGGAACTTTTCCGGCCCTGAAGGCAGAAGAGACTGAAACGGCCATCACGGTGACCGGTGAAGGTTTTGCTGTAACCTTCGACAAGAGTACCGGGATCATGACCAGCTACAAAAAGGGAGAAACAGAATTCCTCAGTATCGGGCCGATCCCCGATTTCTGGCGGGCACCCACCGACAACGATTTCGGCAACGGCCTCCACAAAAGGAGCAGGGTATGGCGTAAAGCCGGAGAAACCCGTCAGGTTAAATCAGTCAGCCTGATGCAGCGGGGATCGGCCGCAAGGATTACCCTTTCTTTTGACCTTGTAAATGAGGCCAAAGAACCTATCGCTGCCTATCAGTCGGTTTATACGGTTCTGGGGTCAGGCGATGTGAGGGTCGACAACGACTTTAAAGTGACCGGGGAGAAACTGCCGGAGATCGTCCGGATGGGAATGAACCTGGTCATGCCCAGGAGCTTCGACCAGGTCACCTGGCTGGGGAGAGGACCCCAGGAGAATTACCAGGACCGCAAGACCGGAGCATTCGTGGGATTGTACAAAATGGCGGTCGCAGAGTTCTATTATCCATATGTCAGGCCCCAGGAAAACGGAAACCGCACCGATGTGCGCTGGGCAGCCATTACCGATGCTGCAGGCAACGGACTGCTGTTCAAAGGACTGCCCCTCCTCGAAGTGACCGCCCACCACCAGATCATGGAGGATTTTGAATCACCGGTCAGGACTGTCGGCCGCTTCGTGGACGGTGAAAAAGTGATCAACCGCCACATCAACGATGTGATACCCCGTGAGCTGACTTCCGTCAATATTGACTTCAAACAGATGGGTGTTGGCGGCGACAACAGCTGGGGAGCATGGACACACGACGAATACCGCCTTACCGGAAAAGCATACAGCTACAGCTTCCTGATGCATCCGCTTAAGGCAGGCGACAATCCGGTGGAAGCCGGCAAGGTGAGAATCGAACTGAAGAATATGCGCTAAATTCCTGCAGGAACAAGAAAAGAAGAAGCCGTTTCCAAAAGGGACGGCTTCTTCTTTGGTATATCAGGGAAATAATCCGCTAACGGATGGAGGAGCTGCTGTCGAAATAAACCTCCAGGGGAGCAAGAGATAAAGTCTGGCCCCCGGGCAACCTGATTTGCAGGGTATCGGTTTTGCTGGTGTTGGTGGCAATCACGTGTTTTTCACCTCTCCGGTTTCCCTTGATGAGAAGATGGGTATGCCCGTCAACAATTGTTTGATAGGTATCCATTTTGACCACATCGAGGCGCCGGTTCAGCTTTTCAAGAATGGGTAACAGTTTTTCATATACTTCCGGAGTTTTAGCCCAGTCGTTCCAGAACAAAATCCCGGTCGCACCATGAACAATGGCCGTATAAATCTGGCATTCCACACTTTTAAGGTATGCATCCGGGGTTACACTGGCAGGTCTGGCGTACCCGTTCCCGTCAAAATAGATCCAGAGGGGGACCTTGTCTCCCAATCCATCTCTCAAAGCGTCAACCGTGATCCCGGCAAGTTCAGGATTTGCAAAGAAATCACGAAACGCATTGATACCGAAAACATCTCCGCATTTTCTGTAGTCCTTTGCGATAATCCGGATATTTTCAGCCCAGATGGTTTTTAGAAATTCGGGACTGTGATTTTTATACGAATAGTTTCCATCCTTGAAATCATAGACCGGCGTACCCTCAAAAGCCTGGGAAAACCCCAGCAAAGGCAGCTTGCACTTCAGCGCTTCCTGGTCGATCAAACCGTAAGGGGGTTCATGGGGTAATGCCTTATGGGATTGAAGATACCGCTTTTCGAAGAGATAGGTACTTCCCCTTGCATGACCCAACAGATCCACAAACACCAGTGCATCCCTGTCGTGACGCTTGAGCCGCTGTGTAATGATGGCTCCCACAGAAGGAGGAACAGCCCATTTGCTGACACCTCCCAGTGAAATTTCATCGATATGGGAATAGATCAGCTTGTCGTTGGTCCGGTTTGCAAGCAACCCTACCATTTGCGAATCCAGATATTGGATGAATTCAGGTTGCCGGTACGCCTTTTTGATATATTGGCTCCGGTAATAATCCTTGTCATTTCCCGACGGTAAACCCGGAATCCGGTCGAGGTAATTGTGAAGGACAGCAGAAAAAGGATTCATCACATGAATCTTTTCAGCCATATACTCCTTTTGCTGTCCCCGGGAAACAAAAACCATGTTGACCGGGGCAGTTCTCTCCCTGAAATTCTGCTCATTCTTCAGTTTCGATTCCTGGTCGGCTTCGGGCTTATTGGTGAAGGTATAACCCGGCACATGCCAGTTCCCGATGGCAAAAAACCTGCTCTCTTTTTGGTTCTCATCCCTTTGGATCACCCATCCCTTCTTCACTTTCATCCGGAAGGGCTTTTGTGAAGAAGCAGCTGAAGCCGTGCATGCGGACCACAGTACCAGGAGACCAAGTAATAACGGAGTTGTAATCCGGAAGATTCTCATAACAAAACGATTAATAATCAATCCGGATAAGGTCTTCAATCACTTTTCCGTTGTGGTCGAACCGGGCTAACGTGTAGACATCGTTGTTGTTCCCCACAGCAATTGAATTGACATAGGTTGGGAAGGTGCCATCATCGTAAAACACCGGTCCCAGGTCCTTGTATTTCTTTTCAGGAATGTTAAAGGTGACCAGGTGCAGGTATTCGAGACCTTTGGCTGCACCCATGTTGATTTTGTCGAGGCCGGCAACTCTTACCCCGTCTTTGTAAATCGGGGCACCGGTCAGGTAGTAGATGGTGCCGTTCTTAATGCTGAATCCCAGGTAACCGTAGCTGAACTGGTCATTCATCCCGCTTTTTCTGGATGGTTCTGAAGTGATCCGTTCCACGATTTCCACGCGCTTGGCGGTGGGATCGAAAGTAAAGAGGTAGCCTGAATTCCCGTGAACTCCATAAGCTTTGTTTTCCGGTTCATACCAGTAAATTTTCCTCCAGTTGTAGCCCATGCTGCCGGCATCTTTGGGATCAAACCTGCCGAAATAATCGATGCGCAGATCGACTCCTTCCACCTTTTTCAAAACCGGATCGGAAGGATTGTAGGAATAGATGTCACCTTCGGCAACCGAGTAGTAAACGTTTCCATCGCGGGGATCCACAAACATCGACCGGCACAAAACCCGGTAATCGTCACCAATCACGCCGGCTTCGCCCTGCCCGCTGACCAATCCCGGGGTACGCAGTTCTTTGGTATTGAGATCATAATGGATGAAATAGCCTTTAGGCCAGGTAATGCCATAGAGATGTCCCCTTTCCTTATCCATGGTCATGGTGAGAATACCTTCCCCCCCGGGTGCAAGAGCCAGACTTACGAGCTCTTTCGTTTTCATGTCGTAGTACAGGAAATGCCCGCCCGGATAGAGTTTGTACCCTTCAGGGGCATTTTGGGGAAGACACTCAGCCCCGTTGATCATTTCATAAAACCCCACATGGGTCGAGAAGTACAATTTGTCATCCTTCTCATAAAATTCGGTGTGGCTTTTTCCCTGGGCAATGAAGTTTTGCTGTTTTTCCCCGAGGGCTTCCGAGAGATCGGCAATGAACTCCACCTGATCGGTGGCAGGGTCATACACGTACATTTTCCCACCCACATCGTGCCGTGTGGAGGACAACACATAATAAATCCTGCCGTCACTGGCTTCGGAAATGGCATTGTAAGTGTCGTGGGCTTCATCAAAACCCGAGAAATACCGTCTGGCAATCATCGAGTCGAAGCGCTCCTCCGCAATTTCACTTTTCACTCCGGCCTGTTGGGTGGGCTGATTACACTGCACCAGCATGAAGGCGGCTGACGCAATTAAAGCAGATCGCAATAACTTCTTTTTCATGATTCTTTGTTTTAAATATTTGTGATTGTCTGTAAAATTTCATCCTGAGGAATTGGCTGGTAGGAGAGGCATCAGTGTGGGACTGTTGACCGGCATAAAATTATCGGGCCAGGAAGTCGAGCATCTCTTTTCTTACCTTTCTGAAATGGGTCACACTGTTGTCGTAGCTGTCAAAATTCAGGACCAGGTTATTGGCAAATCCTTTCGCTTTTGCAGAATCCATGGCTTCCACCATTCTGAGGAGCTGGTAGTCGTCGATTCCATCCCTCATCGCCTCGAACCGGATGGAGGTGTACAATTTCCGGTACCCCGGATAGATGATACAATGGTCACCCGCCGGCAACTTTCCCCGGTCTCTGGAAGCATCGATGTGCATCTGATCCTTTTCCCAGTAATTCAAACCCCAGTGCAGGTAACCGGTGATGTTGTATTTAAAGTTGATCCAATGCAGCAACCTGGTTTGAATCAGAGGAAGCTCAATAAAGCGGTTGGCATAATTACCGCGTGGCACCACACAGGTATAAAACCAGACCTCCTTGTTTTTTTGCTGCAGCTCTTTATAAAAGGAATAATCCTTGTGCAACACGTCCAGTACGGGCACCCAGACATCGATTGTACCCGCCAGTTCCTTCGACGTAAGTACGGCATCGAGAATTTTCACCTCAGGCAGGTGTTTTTTTACATATCCACTTATCTTGCTGTATGATTCTGAATTTTTTGCGGTGGGTTCATCAGCAATGTGCTGCATATACCGGCCCAGCCATCCCTTTTGCAGAAGGTGCTCCTTAAGTGCAGGTAAAAACTGATCCAGGAAATTCTGCGTTCTGGGGTCTTCAATGGGTAATTTGACAAAACGCATCCCGTTTTCGACCTTCAGGGGATGGATCCCTGGCAGCAGTTTGCCTGATTCTTCGTCGTCAGGCAGGGGGACCTCCACATAAAAGGGAGAGTCCCAGTTTCCGGATCTCCAGGCCAGATGCCCTCCCTCAATACGTTCCAGCACACCGTAACGGTCAAAGAGTTCCGCTTCTTTGTCGAACCGTGAAAAGTCAAACGTATATTTCCCGGCCTCAAATGTGTACCGGGTATTCCAAACCGGATAAATCCGGTGAACATTCTGGCGGTGTGAAGCCATGATCTCCGCATTCATTTCCACCAGTTCCCAGTAAAATTCAGAATAAAGCTCCACCTTTTCGTTGTTGTTCATGTAGCTCATTGACACCGGATTAAAGTGAGAGGACCAGTTGGTCACATAAAGCGGGGATTTCTCCAGTGTCACCGGATACACACGGATGTAAAAATCCCTGGTCCATGTTTTGCTACCCCTATTCGTCTTTCCCTTCAGGATTACGCTGCCCCTGTAAAGGCCGGGATTTGCCGTTTTGGCCACAGGGATGGAAATCCACAAAGGTTGAATTTCCCCCGGGTCGATAGAAAATACAGAATCCGGGATAATCGGGTCCGGGAAATAATCAGAGGAGGTGCGGATGATATCCCTTGAAGGAGGGGAATAGGAACGGCCAACTCTGACATATCCCACAAAGCCCGCTTCGGCATCAGCCAGCACGGACAATCCGTCCAGTGACCTGATTCCACCAACCGACACCTTCATCTCCTCAACTGTGGCAAATGCCTTTGCCACAATCTGGAGGGAAGCCACCTCCCCCCTGACTGCCAGAATGGTATCCGTTTCATCCACAAAATAAGTTCTCTCCTTGAGTACCTTGTTGAGTGGATCAACCTGGTAAAGTGCGACCTGTTTATCTGCGTTGCACGATACGAAAAATCCCAGCAAGGCTGCAAGGAAAATCCTTATAAAATCACTGACTTTCATAATGTTTGAATCTCCATCCAACGACTATTAAAATTGACTTCAAAACTCCTTTTGATTCTGCGTTCGCCTATTCTGCAAACTTCAACCCGTTCAGTTTATTCCAGTCACCACGTGTGAAATCAGGGATCTGCACGGGAGCTCCTCCGTGCAGGACTGAGATTTTCGAGAGTTCAACCAGGCAGGACCACTCTGCCGCGTCGTACACGTCCTGGTCAAGGGGTAAACCCTTTCTCAGGCAGTTGATCAACCGATAGTCCATGATGAAGTCCATTCCTCCATGACCCCCCACCCGCTTGGCTACCTCTCCGATCTCTTTGATGAACGGGTGCTTGTACTCCTCCATCAGCTGGTCAAAACGTTCCTGCGGCATGAATTCATGGGTGTCGGGTGCCAGGGCGATCGACTCCTTCGGGTATTTCTGGGCGAAACCTTTGGTTCCGCTGATGGTATATAGGCGGCTGTACGGCCTGGGACTGGTCACATCGTGCTGAATCATGATGGTTTTCCCTTTTTCTGTCCTGATAATCGTGGTATTCATATCCCCGATGTCGTATTGCTTCCCTGCCTGGGGTGATGACTCCCCGAATTTCTCCTTCAGATAAGCCGTAATGCCGAACTGGTTGGACGACACGGAAACCAGGTAGTTCATCTTGTCGCCGCGGTGAATGTTCATCACCTGGCAAACAGGGCCAAAGCCATGGGTGGGATAAGGATTCCCGTTATACGTTTCATAGAATTTTGTTCTCCAGCTGGTTTGCGAGTCAAGCTGACTGCGCAGGTCGTGGATGTAGGCCCCTTCGGCATGCACAATTTCGCCGAACAACCCCTTTTGAACCATGTGGAGTGTGTTCAGTTCAAAGAAATCGTAACAGCAGTTTTCAAGCATCATGCAATGGCGGCGTGTTTTTTCAGCCGTATTTACCAACTGCCAGCACTCATCCACAGTTGTGGCTGCCGGCACTTCAATGGCTACATGCTTCCCGTGTTCCATGGCATAAACGGCAATGGGGGTGTGGCTTAACCAGTCGGTACAGATATAAACCAGATCGATGTCGTCGCGTTCGCACACTTTTTTCCAGGCATCCTCCCCCACATAAGCTTCCGCCCGGGGAAGATTTTTGTTCAGCAGAACCTGTTGGGACCGCTGGACCTTCTCTTCCACCAAATCACACAACACCTTAATTTCAACTCCCTCCATAAATGTGTACCTGCGTACTGCGGCCCCCCCCCTGTTACCGACACCGATAAATGCGATTCTGACCACAGGAATCGGGTCGGCTGCCAGTTGCAACACGTGGGTTTGGCCAGCCTGGCGAGGGGTTACAGCAGCCCCCGTATCCACCGGCCCTGAATGGTGCTGCAAGGTACTTCCTGAACGGCATGATTCAAAAGAAACGAATGCGAAAAGTACAAACAGACCAACAATACATTTTTTCATATCCACCATTTAATGTTTTCATTGTGTGACAGATGCCACATAAATAATACCAACGAACGACTGCACTCCCGAAAAAAGCATAGAGAGAAAATGAATCCTCTCTATGCTGACGTACGACAATTGTCACTTTTATTATTTGATACTTTCCTGGAAAAAGAAGGGGCCTTTCGGAGGTCATTTACCAACTCAGCAACAGACCTTGTTGCTAAGTTGATCTTTCAATTCATTCTCCAGTTATTATAATTGCAAAAATTTGTTTTTTGATGTCATCCAAACGAAAACTGTACCCTTTGTCTATTGGACAATCCAATATTTATTCGTGTCAAAATCGAATTTCCAGAAATCTCCGTTTGCATCCATCGCCAACAATAAATCTCCCACAGTCACCAGTCTTAAAAACCGGTCCCAGCCGGTACCAATTTTATTTAAGGATCCGGGATAACCTGCAGCAGAAATCGGAGCTGACCACAAAACACCTTGCGCGTCAACCGCAATCAAATAATTAAATTTGTAAAGCGCAAAGGCTTTATATAAAAATGTAGTATAAACGGCGGTTCCATTCGGAGAACCCCATGTGCCATTGTTGTTGGCCAACCATGTCTTCAACGTTCCATTTGCCTCAACGGAATAAAAGAAACCTTTGGCAGGAATATAGGCAGGATGATTAAACCCAGAACCCAATCCTGCTTTCACATAGGGAAGCGTACCGTCAACCCACTGGTGCATATTTACTTTATTGTCGGTACCCACGGAGATAAATTTATCATCATCGTAGAAGAAGAAATCACGAAAACTGGTACGTGGAAGCAATACAGGATAAACGACGGGTTGGCTGAATGTGCCATCCCCATTCTTCCCGTACACCTTCACGTCGCCGGCTTTGTTCCACTCATAGAGGCTTGCTCCGTCACGATCAAAGTATTTACTGGCAAGCCCTCCGCCGATAGAGAGTTTCTCCCCGGTTTCAAAAATTACCTTCGGCGCTTTAATAATCTGGTATGCGCTGCGAACCGTATCTATACCCTGAGGCAGGAAGAACACCGTACCAAACTGAATCTCTCCACCATCGGGGAAGTCGTTTAACACCAACATCGTGGTATCCCTGGGAATCCTGATACTCTTCGCCACTCCCTGGGTATCGGTAAAGCGCATAACAGAATAAACTATGCTATCGCCTTTAAAGGTATCGGACAAAACCAATTTAAAGCTTGAGGTGACGTAATCAAACTCCTGTGTTTTGACAACTCTGGGCGACAATTTTCTTACAAGACTCTCCCCCCATGCCGTGACCGAAGCTTTGGTATAAAGCGAGGTCTGCCCCAGGCTGTTGATGTTCCGGAATTCATACTGTCTGGTCCCTTCAGGGAGATTCTCCACGATTATTGAATCCTTCTGAACACCCGGTTGGATACGAACAAAATCCTTCACAATCGAATCTTTTCTCATGTTCCAGTAAATGACCGTCTGCTCAATTTTCGGATCAGAACCTATATACCATGTTATCTTGGCCCTGCCGTTTCCAGGAAATGACTTGATCGAATCCACTTTACCCAGGTAAGTTTCCTCAACAAGATCTGCAAACTTGCTTTGAATATCATTCATGTCGTTGCAGGATACTGTAAAGAAAAACAGAGCCAGTAAGCCCAATATTCCTATCGCTATTTTATCAGTTATTTTCATATCCTTCATTATTTAGTTTTGTGGAACTGTATTGTCACCGTAGAAGGTTATCTCTCCCATCGACCAGTAATTGTTGGCAGGCGGCGGGGAAATTTGTGTGACTTCTCTCACGAACATCCGGATATACCTTACAGGTTTTGCATTAAGCGGCATGATGTATTCCATTCCCTCTTTATAAACTTTCGCCTGAAACTCGGCATCCACATCCTTCAGCCTCGGCAGGGTATGAAGTCCCAGATATTCCCAGTCATCTTTAAACGTTCTTTCAGGAAGCACTGTTGCCGGATTGACACCCGCTTTTTCAAGCGCACCGATACGCACACTATATTC
>CAYYJE010000067.1:0-5734 GCA_964472165.1 uncultured Prolixibacteraceae bacterium
GCCGCCAGCCCTGCCAAAAGGGAAATCAGGATAAATACCCAAAGGGAACTGCCGCTTCCTCCAGTGCCTCCTGCAGCAGGGGCACTTGATCCACCGACTGCACCGGCAGCAGGCACATCATCACTTCCGAAATTAAAAACAAAAGGAACCTCGGCAGGAGGAAGACACTGCTCATCGTCACAGCCCATGAACTCCACGTGGCCGCTGATAGAGGTCACCCCTTCACGGAGAACCATTTTTTGCCTGAATACTGCCGTGTCGCTGAAATAGCGGAGATTCATCTGAAAAGTTTTGTCAAAAACCTCCACAGGTTCAGGGGACTTCTGCAGGTCACCCATAAAAGTAAACAGGGAAGAATCACCATAAATGAATGAAGTGGGGATAGGTCCATCCCCGGGAAGTTCCGTATCGTATAAATGCCAGCCTTTGTCCATCACCGCCTTAAAGGTGAGTTCAGCATTCACCCCCTCAATCGTGGAGGAGAAACTCCATTTGATAGGCTCAATAATCTGGGAATTTGCTGTTAGTGTAAAACAAAGTGCAATAATCCACAATCCTTTTTTCATCCTGTGTATGTTTATCAATTTTACAAGCTAATAACCAAAGGAACCCAGAAAAGTTTGAGGAAATGAAAAAAAAGGCGGAAAGCCACCTTTCAGAAAATTATCTCTTCCTGATTTTCATCCACAAACTGGTATTCAAGAAGCGAAAGCGAAGGGTTCACGGTAACTTTGATCCACTTCAGGTATTTGAGAAACCACCTGAACCTGAAAGACCTGAATCCTTTGGTGAGGTAGGCTGCCAGGAAAGGATGCGTACGGATAACCAGTTTCTTCTTATTCAGGTCCTTGAGGATGTAATGAACTTTGCCGTCGATTTCTTCGGCATAAAGTACGGTTGGAATTACTTTTCCACTCCCCTTGCAAACCGGACAGGTTTCAGCAGTATCAATATGTTCCTCAGGCCTTACCCGCTGCCTGGTGATTTGCATAAGGCAGAATTTACTGAGGGGGAGGATGTTGTGCTTTGTCCGGTCGGATGCCATCACTTCCTTGATGTACTCAAATACTTTATGCCGGTTTGGCGCCTGGTTCATATCAATGAAGTCGATCACGATGATCCCTCCCATATCCCGAAGCCGCAGCTGACGGGCTATCTCATCACAGGCAGCCAGATTCACATCCAGGGCACTTGCCTCCTGATCCATGCCGCTTTTGGCACGGTTCCCACTGTTGACGTCGATTACGTGAAAGGCTTCGGTATGTTCAATGATCAGGTAAGCACCATTCTTGAAAGAGACCGTTTTGCCGAACGAAGTTTTTATTTGTTTATCGATGCTGTAATGCTCAAAAATGGGTTGCCGTCCTTTATAAATCTTTACAATTTTCTTCTTTTCAAGATCGATGGATTCGAGGTAAAGGGCAATTTCTTCAGCCACGGCCACATCGTTCACGATGATACTGGAGAAATTGGGGTGGTAAATATCTCTCAGGAGGGCCGTAGCACGGTCCATTTCACCCAGCACAAGCCCGGGAGAATTCATCCGCGACAGTTTTATAAAAGCAGATTCCCACTTTTCTGTCAGCCGGCTGATCTCCTGGTCGAGTTCAGCCACCATTTTATCTTCAGCAGCCGTCCGGACAATTACCCCGTATTTCTTCGGCTTGATACTCTGCACCAGATTCTTTAACCTGGTTTTTTCCTCATTCGACTTGATCTTCTGGGATACGGAAACCTTGTCACTAAAGGGCATCAATACCAGGTTACGGCCAGCAATCGAAATTTCGGAGGTCAACCGGGGTCCTTTGGTGCTGATTGGTTCTTTGGCAATTTGCACCAGAATCTTTTGACCAGCTTTCAAAAGATCCGCAATCGAACCTTCTTTGTTGATATCGGATTCCGACTGAATCCTGGAAATTGAGGATATTTTGTTCTTTTTGGAAGAAACCAGGCGCAGGAATTTATTGAGTGTGGAAAACTGGGGACCCAGATCAAGATAATGAAGGAATGCATCCTTTTCGTATCCCACATCAATAAATGCAGCATTCAAGCTGGGCATGATCTTTTTAACCTTACCCAGATAAATATCACCGACGGCAAATTTCGCCCCGGTTTTTTCCCTGCCCAATTCTACCAGTCTCTTATTTTCGAGTAAGGCAATAACAATTTCGGATGGAGAGACATCAATGATCAGTTCGCTACTCACAACCTATTATTATTTCAAAATTAAAAAGACGGTAATCCCATTGTATAAAACAGATTAAACCTAAAGTAGTAAAGTTACTTTAGGTTTAACCCATTACTCAGCTACAAAGCGGCACTTTTATTTCTTCTTCTTATGTCTGTTCTTCCGAAGTCTTTTTTTGCGCTTGTGCGTGGCCATCTTATGTCTTTTTCTCTTCTTTCCGCTTGGCATGGTCTCTTATTTTACCTGGTTTTTAACTTTTGACACAAATGTTTTTGCCGGCTTGAACGATGGGATGTTGTGGGACGGAATAATGATGGTAGTATTTTTCGAAATATTGCGGGCTGTCTTCTCAGCTCTCTTTTTCACAACAAAACTACCAAAACCTCTCAGGTAAACATTTTTACCATCCACGAGGGAATCTTTTACGGTTTCCATGAATGCTTCTACGGCTTTCTGCACAGTTAGTTTCTCAATACCTGTGTTTTTAGAAACTTCATTAACGATATCTGCCTTTGTCATTTCTTAAAATATTTAATTTTCAACAATTTAATCGGTCTTAACCGGAGTGCAAAAATATAAATTATTTAAAAAAATAAAAGCCTTTGAAAAGAATTATTTTTGTTTACTCTATTATTAACGGACAGTTAACTTATTGATGGATCATTTTAATGAAGTAATCTACCAGTGGTACCGCGAACATCAGCGGAATCTTCCATGGCGGTTGACAAGCGATCCCTACCTGATCTGGATTTCAGAAACAATTTTACAACAAACCAGGATTTCACAGGGACTCCCTTACTATTGCCGTTTTACAGAACGTTATCCCGATGTGCGTACGCTGGCAGAATCGCCCCCCGATGAGCTTATGAAAATCTGGGAAGGATTGGGTTATTATTCAAGGGCCAGGAATTTACATATTGCTGCTAAAACAATTGTCAATGAGATGAACGGGCATTTCCCGCACGACTATTCAGCCATCCGTCAGTTGAGGGGAGTCGGGGAATATACAGCTTCCGCTGTGGCTTCCATCGCCTTCAACCTGCCCTATGCCGTTGTCGATGGCAACGTGAACAGACTTTTGTGCCGCTATTTTGGCATTGAAGAAGCAGTGGACACCACCAACGGGAAAAAAATCGTCCGGAAAAAAGCTTATGAACTGCTCGACCTGAAAGATCCAGGATTTCACAATCAGGCAGTGATGGAATTCGGCGCGTTGTGCTGTGTCCCTAAAAACCCCGGCTGCGGGCAATGTCCCCTCAGTTCCCGGTGCATCGCCCTCCGCCACAACATGGTTAACCTGTTGCCCGTCAAAAGCAGAAAAGTCAAAAGAAGAATCCGCCACTTTACCTATTTCCTGATTGAGAATGAAAATCATCTGATTCTGGAAAAAAGAAACGGAAACGATATCTGGAAAAACCTGTACCAGTTTCCCATGATTGAGACTCCCCAGGCCCTTTCTGACCAGGAAATCGTGACGCATCCTTTTTTGCGGACAATAACCGGACACGACCAGGCAGTTGTCATGGACATCACGCCTCCATACAGGCACGAGCTTACGCATCAGCAGATCATCGCGAGGTTTATAAGGGTATACCAGCAAAAACTTGCTCCAAAGGAGAACTGGATGGAAATAAACAAAAAAGAAATTCCTAAATTTGCATATCCTGCATTGATAAGGGATTTTCTTGCAAAAACAAAGATAACCAACAGGGAGATGATTTAAACCTTCAATAATACAGTAACCAAATTTCAGAAACTATGTCAATCAATAAAGTAATTTTAGTGGGAAATGTCGGACGGGATCCTGAGATCAGGCATCTTGATTCCGGCGTGTCGGTGGCCACCTTTACGCTTGCCACCTCTGAATCCTATACTGCAAAAAACGGTGACCGGGTGACCAGTACCGAATGGCATAACATCGTCCTTTGGCGGGGATTGGCCGACGTGGCAGAAAAATATGTCAAAAAGGGGAAACAACTCTACATCGAGGGGCGAATCCGTACCCGCTCCTATGAAGACAAAGAAGGGCAGAAAAAATACGTCACCGAAATCTATGGCGATGTGATGAAACTGCTCGGTTCAAGGGATGCCCACCCTGCGTCTCCTGCGGAAGTCACGACCAAACCGGAATTTAAACCTCCTGTTGCTGAAGAAAACGACTTCATCGCAGAAGGGGGTGACGATGATTTGCCTTTTTAAATAAAAATTTGAAAATTGGGAATTGACACTATCGCGGTAACCTCACAAATTTCTGGAGGAATTCATTTCAATCCGGCAGATTTTGAATTTACCATTCATCTTGTGATGATCATCCTGCTGTTGATCATTTCGGCACTGATCAGTGGCGCCGAAACAGGCTTGTTTTCACTTAATTCCGACGATCTTAGAAAGCTTCCTCAAACACCCAAATTGTCAGTTGTAAGGAAACAATCAGAGAATCCGGGCATGGTGATGACCACTGTTTTAATGGCAAATACACTCATCAATGTAGGCATCGTACTTTTAACTGCCAGATTGCTCCGCAACTCATTCACCTCAGGTTTACCCGAAAGTGTGAACCTGTTGCTGATGATTCTTATTATCACTTCCCTGATTCTGATTTTCGGCGAGATACTTCCCAAAATCATTGCTTCACGCAATCCGCTTAAAGCCTTGCTAATCATGGCAACCCCCCTCGACCTGCTGGGGAGGATCCTTGCACCAGTCAACAGGTTGATCGTCACCGTGACTTCTGCAGCCAGCAGTCAGCTCAGAAAAAAAATCAAGAGAAACAGATCTGTCAACGAAATATCACAGGCACTTGAACTTGCGTCAGACAGCGACATTTCCGAAGAAAAAGAGATTCTGGAAGGGATAGTCAATTTCGGCAACAAAAATGTGTCTGAGATAATGTGCCCAAGGGTTGACGTGGTAGCCCTTGATGCAAAATCCTCCTTTCAGAAAGTCCTCGAACTGATCAACAGTTCGGGCTATTCCAGGATTCCTGTTTTCACCGAATCATTTGACCATGTGAGTGGAATTTTATACATCAAAGATCTTTTACCCTATACTGAAGAAGGAGATCCCTTTTCCTGGCAAAAACTGCTCCGACCACCGTTTTTTGTTCCTGAAACGAGGAAGGTAAAAGACTTGCTGGGCGATTTTCAGAAAAACAAGATTCACATGGCCATCGTGGTGGATGAATATGGAGGTTCGGCAGGAATTGTAACACTGGAGGATGTTCTGGAGGAAATCGTGGGTGACATTGCCGACGAGTTTGATGAAGATGAAAGCTACTACACGAAAACCGGAGAAGGCAAATTCCTGTTTGACGGGAAAATCCTTCTGGAGAAATTTTGCGAAATTGCGGGATGTCCAAAGGATTATTTCAATGAAGTAAAGGGAGAAGCCGACACTTTAGCCGGGTTAATCCTTGAAATAAAGGGAGATATTCCCTCACTCCAGGAACAGATAGACTACGAAAATTTTCGTTTCACGATCGAGTCGGTAACAAACCGCCGGATCAGACAGATAAAAACGGAAATCCTTTGAACCGTATGGTTTCAG
>CAYYJE010000067.1:5834-16901 GCA_964472165.1 uncultured Prolixibacteraceae bacterium
TTGGCAATCCCCGACAGCAGCAAAGATGCTGAACCCTGGTGGATTAACATCCGGATTCCGGGGAACCAGGCTGAAATTCACATCAGCTACAAAGAGGTCGACAGAAATCTCCATGTGTTCACGGAAGAATCAAGGAAACTGGCTTATGACCACACCATCAAGGCCAGTTCAATAGAGGAAAAAATCTTCATGAACCCGGCACAAAAGGTTTTCGGGACCATTTATTCCATAAACGGGAATGCAGCCTCACCGTTCCAGTTTTACCTGACCGACAGCACCCGCCATTTTCTGAGGGGGTCCCTTTACATCAGGGCCACGCCCAACATCGACTCCCTCAAACCGGTCATTGATTTCCTGAAAACTGATGTAATCCGGCTTATCGAAACCCTTCATTGGACAGAATGACCCATCCGGTCCATCGTGAGTGTCTGATTTCAGAAACAGTAATTTTATGCCTCTTCTGCAAATTAAATCATTCGAACAGTGTATCATCGGCATATGGGAAATGAGCGAGTCTGCCGGCGAACTGCTCGCCCTACTCCAGCCGGGTGAAAAGGGAAAAGCCGAACTGGATCTGATTACCAGTCCGGTGCGTAAAAAGGAGTATTTAGCTGTCAGAAACCTGCTCAAGGCAATGAAAGGGTTTCTGCCCGGAATAACCCACACTGCCGACGGCAAACCATTTCTGACAGGCGATACCCAACATATCAGCATAACGCATTCCAGAAACCTGGCTGCCATTGTTCTCTCAGATTTCCCGGCAGGCATCGACACTGAAGTGACCAGTAGAAAGGTCTCCGACGTGGCCCGTCGATTCCTTTCAGACCAAGAAATGACCTGGACGTTAAATGCTCCGCAAACTGAACTCGCCCGGCTTTTTTGCTGGAGTTGCAAGGAAGCTGCCTACAAAATGCTGGGAATTCCCGGAATTGATTTCAAACACACCCTTACCGTATTTCCTGAAGAAATCAGGGAAAGTGGAACCACCACCGTTGTCTTCAAATCTCCGGAGCATGAAAAAACCATCCCCATGAATTATTTCCTTCTGGCAAACAATATTATCACCTGGTGCGTTAATAACTGATACGTATCAGTCGGAAGTTTTGAAGATGAAAAGAGCTGTTAATCAATTGCTGGTTATTTTTGGTGCATCGGGCGACCTGACCCGGCGGAAGCTGATACCTGCACTTTTTGATCTTTATCAGCAAAATCTTCTCCCGGAGAAGTTTTCCGTACTCGGAGTCAGCCGTACTCCATGGAGTGACATGGAGTTCAGGGAAAATACGGACATGTTCCTGCCTGCAGGCGAGGAAAGTCAGGAATTCCGGAAACTCCTCTTCTATCAACCCCTGGACACTGCCGCTCCGGCTGAATACTCCATTTTGAAGGAGAGGCTGGAAGTTCTCGACCAGGAAAGGGAGGCATCCGGCAACTGGATTTTTTACCTTTCGACGCCTCCGTCATTGTATGACCCCATCACCCGGCACCTATACCAACATGGATTAACCCAAAGTGAACGGGGCTTCCGGCGCCTTATCGTGGAAAAACCTTTCGGTACCAGCCTCGAAACCGCCAGAAGTTTAAACCTATCGCTGCTCCGGTATTTTGACGAAAAACAAATTTACCGCATCGATCATTATCTGGGTAAAGAAACCGTGCAAAACATGCTGGTCACACGGTTTTCTAATGGCATTTTTGAACCCCTGTGGAACCACAATTTCATCCATCATGTAGAGATCACTTCCGCAGAAACCCTGGGTGTGGAAGAAAGAGGCGGCTATTATGACCATTCCGGAGCAATGCGCGACATGGTACAGAACCACTTGCTGCAGCTGACCGGATTTATTGCCATGGAACCCCCGGCTGTTATCGATGCAGATGCCATCAGGAACGAAATACTAAAAGTATTCCAGGCTTTGCGTCCCATCTCTTTGGACAGGATTGAAGAACATGTGGTCAGGGGACAATATACCCCGTCGGCTATAAAAGGAGAGAATGTGGCCGGATACAGGGATGAATCCCATGTGGATCCCCAATCACGTACGGAAACATACGTGGCCATGCGTTTTTTCATCGACAATTGGCGCTGGGCAGGTGTTCCGTTTTACCTCCGGACCGGGAAAAGATTACCTGCCAGGGTAACCGAGGTGGTGGTGCATTTCAAGCATGTGCCGCACCACCTTTTCAATACCCTCCCGGGATATCAGCCGGTTCAGAATCAACTGGTGATCAGGATTCAGCCTGATGAAGGCATTTTGCTTAAAATGGGCATGAAAGTCCCCGGTGCAGGATTTAACGTCCAGACAGTTAACATGGACTTTCATTACGCTGACCTGAAAGAGACCCATCTTCCATCGGCTTATGAACGTTTGCTTCTCGACTGCATGCAGGGGGATGCCACCTTGTTTTCGCGTGGCGATGCCGTGGAAGAGGCCTGGAAATTTGTACAACCTGTTCTCAACGCATGGGAAAAACACCCCGACATCCCGGTTCACGGGTACCCTGCCGGAACCTGGGGACCACCTGCATCCACAGCACTTTTCCCGGAAGGGGAATGGCGGTATCCATGCAAAAACCTGACCGACGACAGCACCTATTGTGAATTATGAGATTTTTAAAAACCTCACCCTAATCGCCTGTTATGCCAGCAAAATATATTGAAGTCAGAATTTTTGAAACTCCGGAAAAATTAGCCTTTTCCGTTGCCGGAATAATATCCCGGATCACACGGAAGCATGAAAAAAAGCCAGTCCATGTGGCCATTTCCGGCGGAAGAACTCCCGAAGTTTTATTTGAGACGATGGCAGGGAATTTCAGGGATAAAACAGAGTGGCCCTACATTCATTTCTGGTGGTGCGATGAAAGATGCGTGGCTCCCGACTCTCCCGACAGCAATTATGGGCAGGCCATGAAAACCCTGTTTTCAAAGGTTTCTATTCCGGAAGGGAACCTTCACCGCATTGTTGGTGAAGCCGATCCTGAAGAAGAAGCAGAAAGGTATGGTCTGGAGATCGCCGGAAACTTAAATTCAAATTACCATTGGCCTGTTTTTGATCTTGTAATTTTAGGGATGGGAGAAGACGGACATATAGCCTCCCTCTTCCCCGATCAGTTGCAGCTCCTGAACAGCCCCAAAATCTGTACCGTTACCAGCCATCCGCTAACCGGCAAAAAACGGATTACGCTTACAGGCAAAGTTTTCAACAACGCCCGCAGGGTAATAATAATGGTTACGGGTGAAGGGAAAAGTCACCGGATCTCTGAAATCATGAACAACAGGAAAACAGCCCGGAAACTGCCTGCCTATTACATTGATCCGGGTAACGGAAAACTGGAATGGTTCCTCGATGCAGAGGCTGCATCCCTTATTTAAACATGCCGCTCAAACACCTTCCCTTCCTGGTTTCACGGGATGCAGTGCCACCTTCGCGGGGTAAAGAAAAATCAGGAGAAAAACCACAGCAAAAGCGAATTCCCTCACTTCTCCCGCTTTTAACAAATTGTAAAACGAGATCAGCAAAATGCTCACCAGCATAGCTGCAACGTGATGCCACCGGGGCAGCGGAATATTAAAAATCGAAACCAATTTGCTGAAGAACCCGGTTTTTTGGGCGAGCGGCCGTAACAGGATCATGTAAAACCCCAGAACTACAGTGAGAAGCTGGGAAAAAATCAGTTTGTTGACCTTCACGTTTCCAATCACAAGGTTGTGCAGGTTGGTCTCTTTTTGCAGATTTTTTTCCAGGAAGAAACCGGAGGATTCCACGTTGAAAATCCTTTGCCCCCAGCTGATCTCTTCTCCTGCTGCGAAGAAAAAGAGAAAGCCCAAAACTGCCCACATCAATACCCACAATCGCTTCCCCGCCTTGTACGCTTTTACCGCTCTCCGGATTGCCACAATCGAAGTAGCCAGAAGGAAAAGCGTGGTGAGGTTTTCCACTACACCGTCTTCCCTCAGATAATTCATGAAAGCCTCCTGACCATGCCTTGCCACTATAAAACCTCCGGCTATGACCATCAGAATCAAGGCATACCCCAGTCCATGCAAATAAACAACCAACTTATCCTGTTTCATTTTACTCCGTTTTATGGGCACAAAAGTAACAAAATATGATGTTCGGGGCAAACAGGACCGGCGAGTCAAAAAAGTGAGTTATCTTCGCAATCCGGAATTCCCCGGTGTAGAATAACTTATTTTGGGATCATGATCATTAACCGTTTTTTCTGGTGGATTATCCTGCTGCTTTTCCTGCTGGTTGTTGCATTAAGCCTCAACCTTCCCATGGTGGTAAATGCGGCCAAATACGCACAGGTCAGCAGGGAAATTGTAGAGAGTGGGGATTGGATCAATCTGACCATTGCAGGAGATCCTTATGACCAGAAACCACCTCTGCTTTTCTGGATCGGCGCCGTTTTTTTCCAGCTGTTCGGAGTTTCAGCCGCTGTCTGGAAAATCGCCGTAATTCTGGCTTCCCTGGGCGGAATCTACTCCACCTACCAGCTGGGAAGACTGTTGTATGACGAACTCACAGGCAGGTTCGCCGCCTTGTTCTGGGCGGTAAGCCTGGGGTACCTCTATTTCCACAACGACATTCATACCGATACACTTCTCGCAGATACAGTGATTTTTTCCATCTGGCAGCTGGCCGCCTATTTTAAAGGGAAAAAACCGGTCCACTTTTATCTGGGAATGGCAGGGATTGGCCTTTCGATGCTTGCAAAAGGCCCGGTAGGCCTGGCAATTCCGGCTTTTGCGGTGGGCATCCACCTGGCGTTGCACCGTAAGTGGAAAGAGATCTTCCATCCCCGATGGCTTACGGGTGCAGTGGTCGTCTTTATCATGATCATCCCTGCCCTGTCAGGCCTCTTCAACCAATTCGGACCTGAAGGGATAAAATTCTACTTCTGGACCAACAACATGGGCCGTATCACCGGTTCCTATGCCGGGAAAAACAGTGATCCCTTCTTTTATATCCACACCTCCCTTTACATGCTGGCGCCTTTCACCATTTTTGCCCTGTCAGGCCTGGGTAGAAACATCGGCAAGGTATTCTCTTCCTGGAAAAAATTCCCTGCCCGCGATGAATTTTATACGCTGGGGGGAATCCTGCCCTATCTGCTCATTCTGTCGGTAGCAAAGGCGAAAAACCCTCATTACCTGATCGCAGTAATCCCCCTCCTGATGATACTGGCTGCCGCTTTCACAATGGCACTGGCTTCGGCGAAAACAAGCAGCACCACAAGAAAGACGGTTTCATTCCTCAATGTATTCATCACCTGTCTATTATGGATCATCATTGCTGTTTTCGGCCTTTGGCTTTTCCCGGAGATGAAATTTATGGTGTGGGCAGGTATCGCAATTATTGCAGGATTGTTGTATTATTTCTGGCGCAACTACAGGGGGGTTTCAAGGCAAATAGCCATATTGGCCCTTTCCATGATGGCATTCATGTTCAGTCTCAACGCCAGTATTTACCCCCGCATGGTTCAATACCATTCACCGGTCCATGCATTGAAAGATTACAAGGATCAATCCGCCCAAGGAGAGGAGATTCACTGCTATCTCCCTCCCTCCCGTTATTGGGAGATATTCTTTTATGCATCCAATCCGGGAAGATATTATGTAACTGAGGAAGAGCTTCCCCAGCTGTTAAACGAAAAGAAAGATTGGGTATTTACCGACGAAAATGGCAAAAACCAGATCATTGGCAGAAATCCGGATACAATAATTGCGGGTGAGTACGACCACAGCAGTCTGAGTAAGATCACACTCCCCTTCCTTATCCCTTCAACAAGGGCCGGGAAACTGCAGAAACGTTACCTTTTACATCTGCCCTGAACCAGGCATATTCCGGTCAGAGGGCTTTAAACCATTCCTGGATTTGTACACCAAGCCACGGAACCGGTTTCATCGTGTCAGAAATTGACCAGATCAGGCTCATCAGCCAGAAAATGAAAAGGACAATCCCTCCAATGAGCCACACAATCCAGCCAAGGACCGGAATCGAGTTCAGGATGCTGAGAACAAATCCGGCAAGATATAGTCCCAATGTTTGCCGGATGTAATAACTGGCATACTCCTCTTTCTGATTCATGTTAATCACAAGCGCAATGATCCACCCTATCGGGGTCAGGTGCGCGACAATCGCTTTAGTTTTTGCATCCATGAAAGTTAAATTTAGTGTTAACCAAATGTATGAATTTTCCACGGTTTGAAAAGAGAAAAGAGAAAATTGATAACATAAATCGTCAAAGAAAAAAGAGCAGCACACCTGAGACTGTAATCACAGCCCCCACGATCTCTTTCCAGTTAACCCGTTCTTTAAAGAGAAAAACCGCCGGAGGGATGATCAGTACCGGCACAATTGCCATAATGGTTGCGGCTACACCTGCGCGGGTATGCTGAACTGCCAGCAAGGAAAAGGAAACTCCCAGGAAAGGTCCGAAAAAAGAGCCCAGCGTGATCCTTTTCATGGCAGGTTTGTTTCTGACTGCCCGCATAACAGAAGGCCATCGTTTCATGACCAGAATAATAATCAAAAACCCCACCAGCCCGGTCACCACTCTGATCTGTGAAGAAGCAAAAGCATCATAATCACCCATCCCCTTTTTACTGAGCACCAGTCCGGCAGCTTGTCCTGCAGCACCCCCAAATGCCAGCAGAATTCCTTTGAGGGAATATGCAGAAGTAATTTTGCGTTTTACCAGTCCCTGTCCATTCTGAGCCCCTCTTTTCAGGACAACCAAAATAATCCCCGCAAGGGTAACTGTCATACCCAGCCAGTTCATCGGAGTGAGGGTTTCTCCGAGAATAATCCAGCTGATCAGGGCAGTAATCGGAGGCGACAGCGACATGATAAGCATGGAAATCCTGGCTCCGATCACCACAAAAGCCTGAAAAAGCAGAAGATCCCCGATTACAAAACCCACCAGCCCCGACAAGCTGAGCCAGATCCACCTTTCAAGTCCGGCATCCATTGGGAGAAACATGCCCCGGGTGATCTTCAGGTAGACGGCATAAATAAAAAAAGCCAGGATGAGCCGGATCAGATTTACAGACAACGACCCCACCCTTTTGCCTGCCGATTCAAACGATAAACTGGTGATCGTCCAGAATACAGCCGTCAGCAAAGCTGAAAACTCACCCAAATAGTTCAAGAAACTTCCTCCATGTCGCTTAAATGCAGATCAAGTGCCCTGACAGATATCTGAATTTCGCGTACCGAGAGTGCAAGTGAGGCAATCAGCATCACCAGTGCGATTCCGAAAATGATCTCCGCCCAGGTCTGCCATGCTACATAGATCAGGAACATGCACAACACACAGAGGAGCAAACTGGTAATACCCAATATCTGCATGGCACGGGTCAGATTGAGCCGTTTCCTCAGATTGTTGATCTGACCAAGTAAAAGCGTGGTGGGATCATTTTTGAACTGGGAATGCAAGCTTCTGACTACCGACGCATAAGCCAGGAACCTATTGGTATATGCCAAGAGTATCAGGGATATGGCAGAAAAAAGGAGTGCTGGAGTGGTCAGCGTCAATTCTTCCATGACGGGAAAATAGAAAAAAGGACGGGGTGCGTCCCGTCCTTTTGATTTATCAAGGTAATAATTCTGCAACCTTATCGCGCAAAGCCTGCTCCCTCAGATTGCGGGCCACAATCTTACCCTCCCGGTCAACAAGGAAATTGGCCGGAATGGAATTAATGCCATACAGTTGGGCAGCTTCATTTTGCCAGTATTTCAAATCGGAAACATGAGGCCAGTCAAGTTTGTCATCTTCAATGGCTTTCAGCCAACGTTCCCGATCCTGATCCAGGGAGACTCCGAAAACACCGAATCCCTTTGCCTTGAAATCGTTATACACTGCCACCACATTGGGATTCTCCTGACGGCAGGGACCACACCAGGCAGCCCAGAAATCAATAAGGGTATAGGCATTCTTTGCATATACTTCCGACAATTTCACCGGATTTCCTTCCGGATCGTTCTGGGTGAATTCAGGCGCAATCTGGCCGATGGCCACTTTCTTGCGCTTGTCCAGCTGTTCCTTCAGGGTCACCAGCGAGGGTACCACCGACAATTTCGGATCCAGGGAAGTGAGTAAACTGTCGAGTTCCTCTACTTCAAGACCCTGCTGAAGCTGTGGGAGGAACAACGGAGTCA
Organism: uncultured Prolixibacteraceae bacterium; assembly: GCA_964472165.1. Taxonomy (GTDB): domain Bacteria; phylum Bacteroidota; class Bacteroidia; order Bacteroidales; family Prolixibacteraceae; genus UBA1413. Next base: position 14,003 of record CAYYJE010000067.1, read on the forward strand.
CCCATGATGCAGGATTATTCTTTACAAAATCGACAATTTTGTTTTCCTGATTTTCAAAAATGGCCTTCACCTCTTCCATCAGTTTGGGCGCATTGACGGTATCGCCAGCCTGCATCGCCTTCTGGTACTCCTGGTATTTGGCCATGCCTGTGTCATTGTCCTTGTCAAGTTCCGTTTTAATGGCGATGTATTCATCATTAACAGGTGATCCGGTAATCCTGATGTTACGCAGGGAATCCACATTACCCGTTACTTTCATTTTTACATTCTCCACAAACAGAAAACCCTTTTGAGGTATTCCTTCCAGACTGAGGAAATAAACATCAGGGAACTCCACTTTCCCTTCCAGAACAGCCACTCCATTCACCACTTCAGCAGTGTCTTTCACCACAAAGTTTCCCCCTTCGCGCTGCTCCAGAAATATTTTCCCGGTTGCCCCATCTAAGGCAACTTCGATTTTATAGCCATCAGGTTTTGCACAACCAAAAGCCAGGGCCAGCATTGCAATTACATAGAACTTTCTCATTGATACTTCTTTCATAATTTGAAAAATAAATTTAACTGCAAAAATATAAAAATCAGACTATTGACAATTCCAAAACCTGAAAATGCAAAAAAATAAACGCTGCCATCCCAGAATGTTTAACATTAAACAGGCTGTCGTAAACAACCTTTGATAAAAGAACGTGTATTTAAGTGAAAGTTTTCTTACTGTAAAAAGACAATAAGCAATAAAACTGACTATCTTTAACCTGACTAAAAATAACAAATCCTGCAAAATGATTTTGAAAAACATATCGGTTGACTGTGTAATCTTCGGATTTGACGGAGAAAAGCTGAATGTCCTGCTTTGGCAGGCTGATCCGGAATTACTGACGCACATTCTTCAGGAAAAAGAAGATTACGACCAGATCCGTATCCTGTATGACAGTCATCCAAGTCTGTCGAACGAGCAGACATGGGGGCTGATAGGCGCCCATGTTCCGGAAGAGGCTGACCTGGATGAATTTGCACAGGATATTACAAGGAATTCCACCGGGCTTACCAATGTGTACCTCACCCAATTCCAAACCTTTGGGAACACAGGCAGGGTTCCCTATTACAGGGTTATCACGGCAGGTTATTATGCCTTGATCAATCCCCATTACCACAACCTGCACCAATCACCCCTGACCCGCAAAATGCAGTGGTTCGACATTGAAAATCTCCCGCCTCTTTGCTTCGACCATGAAAAAATAATTCGTGCTGCACTGGCACATCTCAGGGAAACCGTCAAGTACCATCCTGTAGGATTTCATTTACTGCCCGAAAGGTTTACACTTACCGAACTTCAGACCATGTACGAGGTTATACTTGGGAACAAACTGGATATCAGAAATTTCAGGAAGAAAATCCAAAAAATGGATTTTCTGATTGAAACCGGGGAGAAACAGGAAAATGTACCCCATCGGGCAGCCCGCCTTTTCAGCTTTGATCCTCAAAACTATGAACGACTTGAATGTGAAGGTCTTACATTTAGAATCTGACACGGATTAAACTTTTTTTGGTTCGGGTTGTCTGATGTAAAAAGCAAGTGGATGCAACATGCTGACCAGGATCTGATTCGAAATCTCCGCCTGGAGAGTTCCAGGAATGAAGCTTTCCAGGAACTGGTACTACGGTATCAGGAAAGGTTATACTGGCATATCCGGAAAATCGTTATCAGCCATGAAGACGCCGATGATGTGTTGCAGAACACCATGATAAAAGCCTGGAGAAACATTGGCAGTTTCAGGGAAGAATCGTCAATTTTCACCTGGCTTTACCGGATTGCCACCAACGAATCGCTCACCTTTCTCAGCAGCAGGAAGAGACATAACCTGGTATCGTTGGACGAGGTGAATGACATCCTGAAGAATAAACTGGAAACCGACGAATACTTTGAGGGGAGCGAAATCCAGAAAAAACTGCAACAGGCAATTCTTACACTTCCGGAAAAACAGCGGCTGGTATTTAACATGCGCTACTTTGAAGAAATGCCCTATCAGCAGATGTCAGAAATCCTGGATACTTCGGTGGGTGCCTTAAAGGCTTCCTACCATCATGCTGCCAAAAAAGTGACCGAATTTATAACAGCCCTTGAATATTAACAGTGATTAAACTTTTTACAAATCAACAAGTCAATACTTAAAATATAACAAATGGAAATTTCAGATGACATACACAGGAAACTTGCTGAAGCAGGAAATGACCTTCCCTTCAGGGTTCCCCGGCATTATTTCAATGATTTTCCTGCCAGGCTGCAAGCCCTGATCGAAGAAGAAGGAGAGCAGAAGAAAACCGTCAGAATGCGCCCCTATGACTATCTGAAGCCTGTCATAGGCATCGCAGCTGCCTTTGCCGCTGTTTTCATGCTGGTATACTGGCCTGTAAAGATGGTCACCGATCCCGCTTTACTTTCTGATCACCAGGCAAACGAATCGGAACAAATCATCAACCTCGTGGAACATGTCGATGATCATACTTTCTTATCGCTGCTTGAAAGCGACTATAAATCAGAACCTATCGATGAAGAAATGCTGGAAAGGTATATCGCAGCCAACTACAGTGATTTTGACATTTTTATGGAAACTCAAAAAAACGGATCGAAATGAAAAAATTAATATTTCTTTTTGGCATGGCATTGTTCTTTTTCCACATTACCGGCTATGCACAGGGAAAAGGAGGCCCCGATTTTGAAAAGTTTAAAAGCCAGAAAATTGCTTTTCTTACAGAGAAAATGAACCTTTCCCCCTCTGAAGCACAAAAATTCTGGCCGGTGTACAACCAGTTTGAAAAAGACCGCATCAACATCCAACAACAACGGCGTACCCTGGAAATGAAAACCTGGGATGAGAATTTAAAGCTTACCGACCAGGAA
>CAYYJE010000068.1:0-16452 GCA_964472165.1 uncultured Prolixibacteraceae bacterium
AAGGCTGACCGGCCGGTGTTGTTTGAGTACTTCACCAACAATGGGTTGAATGCGCTGCTGGCCGGAAGGCCTGGATATGAACCTACCACGCGGGATGAGCTCTTCCGCATGACCATTGACGCCTTTCATCATGCAGGATATGACCATGTCACCATCCCAGCACGGTTTTACCGGAGCCTGAAGTTCGAAACGGCGGTCCATGAAAAGAAAGCCTCCGTGTCACAGAATGCCGGCGCTGTGATTACCGGCAGGAGCTCTTATGAGTCCTATCACTGGCCCGATGCGGGTGAGGGGGATTATGATGTTTTTGACCGGTATGCCTCCATGCTTCCTGCCGGAATGAAATTTGTCACCCCGGGACCCGGCGGGGTGCTGGAAAATGTGACCGACCTGGTGGGTTTCGAACGGCTCTGTTATATGATCTATGAGGATACTGAACTCACCACCGAAATTTTCGATGCCGTGGGCAGCCGCCTGCTGAGGTATTATGAGATCTGCTCCTCTTATGAGAGCGTCGGGGCGGTAATCGTCAACGACGACTGGGGATTCAAGACCCAGACGATTTTTGATCCGGACCATATGCGGGAGCTGGTCTTTCCCTGGCACCGTAAGATGGTGGAGGCGGTCCATGCCCGGGGCAAGCCGGCCATCCTCCACTCCTGCGGAAATATATATGGGTTGTTGGAAGAGATCATCGATGATCTGGGTTACGATGCCAAGCACTCGTTTGAAGATGTGATCCTCCCCGTGGAGGAGGCCTGGCAGCAGTGGGGCGGACGGATTGCCATCCTGGGAGGCATCGACATGGATTTTCTGGCTACCCGGACACCGGCGGAGGTGGCCGCCAGGGCTGCCCGACTGCTGGAACTGACCGGATCAAAGGGATATGCCCTGGGTTCAGGGAACAGCATTCCGCCCTTCATTCCCGTGGAAAACTATTTGGCCATGATCGGTGCAGCATTGAAATCTCAAGTCGTTAGTCTTTAATCTTTAATGAGGCTTCGCCACTATTCCTGGTCATTCATTGGGACTAAACCCCAAAACTAAAGACTAAAGATTAATGACTTAAGACTTTTTAGAGCCCTCACCCTTTATTTATACAGCAGGTATTTTTTTACCTTTTCCCTGAAGGCCGGAATTTCCTGCATCCAGAGGTTTTGGATATCAGCGACGGCGAAGTTCTTCACAAAATTGTTGCGGATGATGTCGGAGCCACACACCTTGTCAAACATGTTAAGCCGGGAAGGATCGCACATTTCAAAGGGGTTTTTATCAGGCCATAACCGGTGACACTCCTGCATGACATAAAACTGGATGAGGGAGAGGTTGGCCTTGCTGTATCCGGTGAGGTGAACCTGAACGCCATGGATGATGGTTCCTTTGGAGGTGCTGTAATAGGGGGTGAAATGGATAGGCCGGAAGGAAACGCCGGGAAGCGCCAGGGCATTGAGGGCCGTGGTCAGTTTTTCAGCGTCTGCCCATTCGGCGGCGAAGAGCTGGAAGGGGAGGGTATACCCCACACCGATACTCATGGTATACAGTTCTCCCAGAATTCCGGAGATGGGGTAAAACACGGGACTGTATTCATGGGGTATATGGGGGGAGGTGGGCACCCAGGGGAGTCCCGTTTGGTCAAATGTCATTTTCCTTTTCCATCCCTTCATGGCCACCACGGCCAGGTCACATTTCACCCCGTTGGCCAGAAGTCCCTCGTTGTTCAGAAAGAGGGCCAGCTCTCCCACCGTCAGTCCGTGGACATAGGGGATGGGGAACTGGCTGACGAAGGAAAAGAAGCCCGGACGGGTGATCAGTCCCTCCATTTTGAGGCCTCCCAGGGGATTGGGCCGGTCGAGGACCACAAAGCGGATGTTGTTTTCGGCAGCCGCCTCCATGGCCAGCCCCAGTGTACTGATATAGGTATATGAGCGGGAACCGATATCCTGGATGTCATACACCAGTATTTCAATTCCCTGTAACATCTCTTTTGACGGTTTCCGGGTTTTCCCATAGATGCTGAAAACCGGGAGTCCGGTGTGCGAATCGGTGTAATTTTCCACGTAGTCGCCCGCTCCGTAATCGCCCCTGACCCCATGCTCTGGACCAAAGAGGGCCACCAGTTCAAATTCCATAGAGTTGTGAAAAATGTCAATGGTTGAGCGGAGATTCCGGTCAATTCCCGTGGGATTGGTGATGAGTCCCACTTTTTTCCCTTTCAGCAGATTAAAATTGTTCTTGCGAACAATTTCGAGTCCTGTTTGAACTTTTTGCGCGTTTAAAAACTCAGTTTGAAGCGTAAAAACCAACACTCCAACGCATAATGCAAGCCAATGGGTTTTCATAATTTTTGCGGCTTTATTTAAAAAAAGGATGTAATTTTGGATAAAGCTACTGATTTTTTTAATGCACGGGAAGCGCATCAGATTCCGGAAGCCAAACCATATCACTATGAGATACCTGGTACTTATTTTTTTGATGCAAATGGCGCTGATTACTGCATGTACGAAGTCTCCCCGCCGGGAATTGCTCCTCAGCAAAGTTGAAGATGAAATGGAACAAGGCAATTTCATTTATGCCCGTCACCTGGCAGATTCTCTGACAAGGGTTTTCCCGGATGATACGGTTTTGGCTGCCAGGCTTGATTCCCTGAAGGATCAGACCAGGCGGATAAGCTTTGATTTTTCGCTTTCTGAAGCGGAGGTTCATGACCGGTTGTACAAAATGCAATTGGATTATTCCCCGGAAGAACTCCAGCTTTGGGAAGATAAAAACTGGTTGGAATATAGGATTATAGAGGGAGAAAAACGCTATTTCAAACGGTCTGCCGGTAACCTTAAACGGATACTGGACCACGGGAACCTTTTGCAGAATCCGGAAAAACAGGAAATACCCGGTGATTTTGAGATTTTTAAAATTGAACAGGCAAAGGCCGTAATCGGATCGGCAGGGAATGACACATCTCCGGTTGAGCCGGTTTCTATGAGGCTGAAGTATACCCTGACAGTGGAGGCGGATGCCGTGCCTGCGGGAGAGACTATCCGTTGCTGGATGCCATGGCCGAGGGAAATCCATCCACGCCAAAAGGAGGTCAGGCTGATCGGGACATTCCCGGAAGCGTATTACCTGGCCCCTGATACTGTTCCGCATCGTTCTCTTTACATGGAGCAGCCTGCCGCAACCGGACAGCCCACGGTTTTTGAAATGGAATTCAGCTACTGTTCCTTTGCTCAATATGTGGCCCCGCATCTGATCAACGCTTCTTCAGGAGAAAAAGAGCGCGATGTTTATTCCGTGTATACCAGGGAACAAAAACCTCACATCGTGTTCACCGGAAAGATCAGGGAACTTGCGGATCAAATTGCCGGTGATGAAACCGATCCCCTGAAAATTGTGCAGTCGTTTTTTTACTGGATCGACAGGAATATTCCCTGGGCAGGTGCACTCGAATATTCGATCATACCCAATATTCCCGAATATGTAATCGACAACAGAAGAGGCGATTGCGGCATGAAAACGCTTCTCTTCATGACACTGGCAAGGTACAGGGGAATTCCCGTAAAGTGGCAGAGCGGATGGATGTTACACCCCGGGGAAGTAAACCTTCACGACTGGTGCGAGGTGTGGCATGATGGGGTGGGGTGGGTGCCACTTGACATGTCGTTTGGCAGACTTCCTTCCACGGACCCTGCGATCAGGGATTTCTATATGACAGGCATTGACTCCTGGCGGTTGATAGTGAACGATGCGACCGGTGCTCCCTTTGTCCCTGCAAAAAGATTTCCCCGCAGCGAACCCAATGATTTCCAGCGCGGAGAGGTGGAATGGCGCCAGGGAAACCTCTATTTCGACAAATGGAAATATCAGATGGAGGTTCAGTACCTGCCAGAACTTATCATACAAAAAACCAATTTATGAAACGGAGCCTGTTTTTGCTGCTGGTTGTTCTGTTTATCCATTCCGGATGCCGCGATACAAAATTCGAACAATTGAAGGGAAATGCTGAATCCCTGTGCGGGGAATTGGTTCCCGATGAGCGGACAGGAATTTGCAGGGTGTCGGTGGAAAAAGTACATGGAGGAAAAGCAATCGTCTCGGGTGAACTGCTCTCGCCCGGATACCGGGAACCACTGGTCCGTTTGGTTCGTGAGGCTGGTTTTGAAGTCATTGACAGTCTTAGGGTTCTTCCGGATACCACCTTGAAAGGGAAGATTTGGGGCATAATCAGTGTAAGTGTGGCCAACCTCAGATCTAAACCAGCCCATAGCGCGGAATTGGTTTCACAGGCTGTAATGGGGACTCCGGTGAGGATCCTGAAAAAGAAGCATGATTGGTTGTTTGTGCAGACTCCCGATCAGTATTTGTCCTGGACCAACAGCTCCTCTCTTGTTGAACATACTGAACAGGAAATGGAACTGTGGAAAAGATCTGAAAGGGTAATTTTCACCGGGCAGTACGGCGTGATCTATGGTGATGATTCTAAGCGGATCAGCGACCTGGTTGCCGGGTGCATTGTGAAAGGAAAACCCGGAAAAGAGAAATTTCTCCAGGTGGAGTTGCCTGACGGGAGAAAGGGTTTTGCTGAGGCAACGCCTTTAAGGGATTTTACAACCTGGAGAGAGGCAACTCCCCCACTTTCTGAAAACCTGGTTCAAACAGCTAGTGAATTCATTGGAATCCCGTACATGTGGGGGGGAACCTCTTCAAAGGCCCTCGATTGCAGCGGTTTCACCAAAACAGTATGGTTCCTGAACGGCATCATACTGGAAAGGGATGCTTCCCAGCAATTTAAATACGGCGAGGTGGTCGATGCCGGACCGGATCAGGAAAATCTGTTACCCGGCGACTTGCTCTTTTTTGGCAGGAAGGATCCCTTGCGAATCGTCCATGTAGGCATCTATGCCGGCAACAGGGAGGTAATCCATTCATCGGGACAGGTGGGAATCAATAGTCTGGATAGCACATCTTCCAATTTCAGTCGCTATCTCTCCTCGACATACGTCGGGGCAAAGCGTGTAACCGAACTCTCCTCCCGGTTCGGGTATATGAAAGTGAAGGATCATCCATGGTATTGAAATTTGATAATTTGAAAATTTGATAATTTGAAGATGACTGAACAATGAGAAATGACAGAGAAAATTTGATAGTTGATCTTACGATGGAATTCGCATTGAAAATCATCGGGTATACTGAACTGCTTGAAGACAATAAAAAGTTTGTTATTGCAAGGCAACTATTGAGATCAGGTACTTCCATAGGTGCGAATGTCAGAGAGGCCCAAAATGCTGAAAGCAAAGCCGACTTCATTCATAAAATGAAACTTGCCGCCAAAGAAGCTGATGAAACACTATACTGGATTACTTTATGTGAATTGGCTGCAAATTATCCATCCAGTGATACACTGAAAGCACATCTTCAGCAAATTATCATTATTCTATCAAAGATCATAAGCACTTCTAAATCCACCTTACCGAAAAATCCCTAAAGTCATATTAACTCATTTTCAAATTTTCAAATCAGCAAATTTTCAAATTCTCTCATGAAGTCATTTTTAAATTTTCAAATCAGCTCATCTTCAATTGAAGAACATTGCTTCTCCCGTCGCAGTTTTATAAAATCAGTGGGTCTGGTTGCAGGAACTGCGGTCCTGGGCAGGATCGTGCCGGGGTGCAAGTCTGCCGTTACCACTTCTCCCGGATGGGAGGAGATGCCTTTGGTACTTCGTTTCAGGCCTTATGAACTGCAACTCAGGCATGTTTTCACCCTGGCAAACAGTTCAAGAACCACCACGCCTGTGGTATTGACTGAGCTGGAATGGAACGGGATCACCGGTTATGGCGAGGCAAGTCTGCCTCCTTATTTGGTTGAGACACAGGATTCCGTAATGAAATTTCTGAAGGAGCTGAATCTGGGACAATTCACGGATCCCAGGTTGACGGAGCATGTCATGGATTATGTGGATGGCTTCGCTGGAGGGAATTTTGCAGCAAAGGCATCTGTGGATATTGCCTTGCATGATTTGGCCGGCAAGGTGCTTGGGATTCCCTGTTTCCGGATGTGGGGCCTTGATCCGGCCAAAACCCCCCATACAAGTTTTACGATTGGCATCGACATTCCTGAAGTGGTGAAAGAAAAAACCCGTGAAGCTTCCATCTTTAAAATCCTGAAGGTTAAGCTGGGTAGGGGAAATGACCGGGAAATGATTGAATCGGTCAGGGCAGTGACTTCTGTCCCTTTATATGTCGATGTGAACCAGGGGTGGACCGACAGGCAGCAGGCACTCGAAATGTGCCAATGGCTGGCCGGTCAGGGAGTTGTTTTTGTAGAACAGCCCATGAACAAAGCTGCCAGGGAAGATCTGGCATGGCTGAACGCCCGGAGCCCTCTTCCCATCTTTGCCGATGAAGCGGTTCAAACACCGGAAGATGTGTTGCCCCTGCAGGGGATTTATTCAGGGATTAACATCAAACTGATGAAATGCGGGGGTTTAAGAGCTGCCCGGAAAATGATCACCCTTGCACGGGCCCTGGGCATGAAGGTGATGATCGGGTGCATGACGGAGACATCCTGTGGGATTTCGGCAGCCACACAGTTGTCTCCTTTGGTGGATTGGGCTGACCTGGATGGAAATCTGTTGATATCCAATGATATATATGACGGAGTGCAGGTTGTGGACGGTAAAATGGCATTGCCCGACCGGCCGGGTACTGGCGTAATTGCTTCAGAATAAATTTCCGGATAAAAAAGTTAATAAAACTTAAAAAGTTGTATTACAAAATAACAAATTTTTTCATAACTTTCGTACAAATAAGACCTGACCGGAATATATCAAACCAAAATAACATCCATAAAATGTGAATTACTAAAACCAAATCCAAAATGTAATGAGAACGATCGTTTTTGTGTGTTTAACGGTGTTGGGATTTCTGCTGCCGCAGATTTCGCCGGCACAGTAGATTACTGTCAGTGGACAGGTTACAGATGCACGGACAAGAGAATCGTTACCAGGCGTATCCGTTGTTGTGAAGGGTACGACTTCCGGCACTGTCACTGACATTGACGGGCGGTACCAGGTTCTTGCAGGATCGGCTTCCACGCTGGTATTTTCCTATGTCGGGATGAAGACACTGGAGGTCCCGGTTGATGGAAGGAGCACTATACCGGTTTCGCTGGAAACTTTATCCTTTGATGTGGAGCAGGTAGTGGTGGTCGGGTACGGTGTTCAGAAGAAAGCAAACCTTTCGGGGGCTGTTTCGACGGTTATGGTGGATAAAACGTTGGAATCAAGGCCTATTACAGATGTGGGCCGTGCCCTCCAGGGTACCACACCCGGCCTTATTGTGACGACTACGTCCGGTTCGATCGGTCAAACCCCTACGATTAAAATCAGGGGCGTGGTGAGTACCATCGGCGGAGGTTCCGGAAATCCGCTTATTCTGGTGGATAATGTGGAGGTGCCCGATTTGTCATATGTAAACCCCGATGACATTGAAAGTATCTCTATCCTCAAGGATGCCTCCACTACGGCCATTTATGGGGCCAGGGCAGCCTTCGGGGCTATTTTGATCACCTCCAAATCGGGGACAAAGGACAGCAAGGTTAAAGTCACCTACTCCAGTAATTTTTCATGGGCGACACCGACAGATGTGCCGAAACATTCCAGAGCTGACCTCAACCTGCAGTATTCCTATGACCAGCTGAACGCGCTGAAAACCACTCCTACCTGGGAATACGGGCAGATCGGATATTACTACAATCCGGATGTGATCAAGAAAGTGGGTGAGTGGATTGACAAATACGGGAAATACAGTGATTCGCAGTTGGGCCGTGAAATGGTACTGGGCCGTGATTTTGAATACAGGGCCAGCGGAGGTTCTTACTTCTACCGTCCCTGGGATATTTACAACATCTATTACAAGGACTGGACCCCGCAACAAAACCAGAATATCATGGTCAGTGGCGGAAGTAACAAGACCACCTATACCCTATCTGCCGGACTGCTGGACCAGAAGGGGATCCTCCGGCTCTTTTCCGATTTCTACAAACGCAAGAATCTCACCGGTTTTGTCAGTACCGATGTCAACAAATGGCTGACCCTCCGGGGCCGTTACATGTATGCCAATACCAGGGAGGAGTCGCCTTTCCTGTGGGCAGGCAGCGCTTACGACCCGCAATACTATTTATACCGCTGGCACCAGATTTATCCGTACGGTACCTATATGGGGGCTGAATTCCGCGGAGGGGTGAATGACCTCAAATCGGCACGGCCGGTGGAGGACGATGAGTATTACAGCAGGTACACCATCGGAACTACGTTGCATCTTGCAAAAGGGCTGGCTGTCGATTTTGACTATACATACGGCCAGACCTTTGTCACCAACCATACTGTGGGAGGATATGTAACCGGTGTGGATTTTTGGAACAGAACCTCCAGTGCCGCCAGTGATACCTTTGAGGAAGTAACCAAAATCTACAGTTCCGCTTCATATGACTATGCCCAGTATACCTCTTCCAAAAACCTCAGGAATACCTATAATGGGTACGTCACGTATGAAAACAAATTCAATGACCATTATTTCAAGGTGATGGGAGGAGCCAACATGGAAGATGCCGAATGGATCTATCTTCAGGCAAAGCGTGCCTTGCTGTACGATTTTGACAAAGGGGAGGTGAACCTGGCAGGCGGCGACCAGACAGCCAATTCCAACCATACATGGTGGTCTGTGGCCGGATTTTTCGGCAGGGTCAACTACATCTTCAAAGATAAATATATCCTGGAGGTGAACGGCCGGTATGATGGTTCTTCCAAATTCGGGGAGGGTATGCAATGGGGATTCTTCCCCTCTGCTTCAGCAGCATGGCGTATTACGGAGGAACCCTGGATGGAATCACTGAAGCCCACATTCAGTACATTGAAACTGAGGGCTTCGTATGGCGAAGTGGGTAACCAGGACGTGCCCCTCAACGCGTTTATTTCCACGCTTGGGGTAACCAATCCGTCAGCTTCCGGAGCATACTGGCTTATCAACAACAACTGGGTTCCCTACATTTCCATTGCTACTACCGGGGCACAGCCCCTGTTGGTGGATCCCACCCTTTCCTGGGAAACCGTTACGTCGGTGGACCTGGGTGCGGATGCACGCTTTTTCGACGACAAACTGGGCGTTACGGTTGACTGGTACAACAGAAGGACATTGGATATGCTTGCTCCCGGGGAAACAGTGCCCTCCACAGTGGGAACTTCAGCTCCCCGGCGGAATTTTGGTGAGCTGAAAACCAACGGGATAGAAATATCAGCCGATTACAACCATGTTTTCAGCAACGGTTTCCGGCTTTCTCTTTATGGCCAGTTCATGGATTTTAAAACCATCGTATCAAAATACGCTTCTGCAGAAGATCCGGCGATAAGTTCCACTTATTATGAGGGAAAAGAACTCGGTGAAATATGGGGTTACAAAACCGAAGGATTGTTCCAGAAAGAAGATTTTGTGTGGGAGAACAATGCAATTCTTCAGACCAAACAACCCGATGGTCAGATGAAAAATACCATGGCTGAAGGAGTCCCCAACCAATACATTTATGAATCGGGATTGTTCAAATTCAGTCCGGGTGATGTCCGGTTCAAGGATATCAACGGGGATAGCATTATCAATTACGGCACCAATACCATTGGGGATCCGGGTGACCGGACAGTCATCGGGAACACCAATCCGCGGTATCAGTATGGTTTCAGGGTGGATGTCGGATGGAAAGGCTTTGATGCCGGTGTTTTCCTGCAAGGTGTTGGAAAACGCTCCATCTGGGCTACCGGGAATATGGTTCTTCCGGGGTACTACGGGGCTGAAGCCAATTATGCCCATACCCTTGATTACTGGACCAAGGAAAATACCGGAGCTTTTTATCCCCGGCCTATGGAATACAGCCAGACTGCCAAATGGAATTACCTTCCCAACGACAGGTACCTGCTGAATGTGGCCTATTTGAGGTTGAAAAACCTTACAGTGGGATATTCCCTGCCCAAACAACTCCTGAAACGGGTAAATGTCGAAAAATGCCGTATTTACTTCAACGGGGAGAATCTGTTTGAATTTGACAAGCTCGGAGATATCCCCATCGATCCTGAAATTGACTGGACTACCACGACCTCTGCCGACTCGCGTTCATTCGGACGAAGTTATCCATACAGGAGGATGCTTTCCTTTGGCGTTCAACTTGAATTTTAAAAATGATGACCATGAAAAGAAATATTTTTGTGCTGATTATTGTCCTGCTTGGATTGTCAGGTTGCGAGGACTACCTGGACAGGAAAAACCTGGCTTCGTTCGACGATGCCAACTTCTGGTCCAGTGAAGGGAATATGAGACTTTATTCCCGGGGAGCATATACAGCCTATTTTTACGGATATGGCAGCGGGTTTGCGTATGGTAATTTCTTTACTTTTGGCCCCTGGGCCGACGAATACAGTTCAAGTGCGATATGGACCCAGAATCCTGCCACCTCCGGTAACGGCTGGAATTTTGCATACGTGAGACGGCATAACCTGATGCTTGCACGGGTTGAACAGATGCCTGTTTCTGATGAAGCCAAAAACCACTGGAGAGGTGTAGCCCGTTTTTACAGGGCAATGGAATATGCTGACCTGGCCCGTGCATTCGGCGACATACCCTGGTTTGAACAGGAACTTACCCCACAGAGCGTGGAGGAAAATTACAAACCCAGGGATCCGGTTCAGTTTGTGGCGACAAAAATCATGGAAGATTTTGAATTTGCCGCTACCAACGTACGGGTCAACGATGGAGTACTGGACATCAACCGCGACATCGTGCTGGCTTTCATGTCGAGGCATCTGCTTTATTTCGGAACCTTCCTCAAATACCACAACATCGACCAGGCGGTGGCCACCAATCTTCTGACCAAAGCCAAATGGGCTTCCGAACAGTTGATGAACAGCGGGAAGTATCAGGTGGTGGATGATTACAGGGGGATCTTCACTTCTGAAAATCTGACCGGGAACAAGGAGGTTATTCATTTCCGGCAGTATGAAACGGCCAAATGTACCCACTCCCTGGTTTCATACAACAACCAGGAGCCACAGACGGGAACTACCCTGCGAATGGTGGAAACTTACCTTGCGTCGGATGGCCTGCCGATCAAACAATCCCCGGTTTACAATTATGCTTCGGACAACGGCCTCCGGTTGGCTCCCGACCAGTTTAAGAACAGGGATCCGCGTCTGCTTGCCACCCTGGTAGATAGTGTCAGGATTCAGGGGGCCCATACGGGTTATTCAACCACTGGTTTCGGTTGCCTCAAATTCCTGCCGTATGCTGCCAATCCGACCGATCTGATATACAACAGTTCCACCAATATTTCCGATGCACCCGTGATCCGGTACGGAGAAATACTTCTGAATTTTGCAGAGGCTTCTGCTGAATTGGGACAATTCACCCAGGCTGAGGCGGACAGGAGTATCAACCTGCTCCGCAACAGAAGTATCAAAAAGAACAATGCGGGGAGTGTTTTACCCAAGTTGCCGCCAATGACTGTCTCGGGAACCAATGTGCTGGCCAATGGCGTCCTGGTCAACGATCCCGACAGGGATCCGTCAGTTTCACCCCTGATTTGGGAAATCCGCAGGGAGAGAACGGTGGAATTGATTTTTGAAGGGTTTCGCAAAATCGACCTGAAGCGGTGGAAAAAGTATGAATACCTGAAAACGGTCGAAACCAGCGGGCCAACGGTGTTGGGTAAAGGGGCTTTTATTGATCTGAGCAAGTTTCCTGCTGCCACGAGAACCAAAATAGTGGCGGCTGTAAAATTTGTATATCCCATTGCGGGAGACCAGAACAAGGCGTTCATTTACAATCTGTATGATGCCAATCAACGCCGGGACTGGAAACCCGGGGATCCTTACTATGAGCGCCAGTATCTCGATTGTGTCCCGCTTGACCAGATTAAGCTCTATTCAGACCTTGGGTATGAATTGAAGCAAAATCCGGGCTGGCAATAATTCACTGATCGGAACAGGACAAGGGTGTGAACATCACCCTTGTCTTTTCTTTGAATATGTTTAATTTTCCGGAAAAATTGTAATGGAGGAAATATTTGAAAAGATCCCGATCAGTCAGACGCTTAGCCAGAAGATAGAGCGTAAGATTGAGGAGGCTATCCGGCAGAAAAAGTTAATTCCGGGTGCAAAGTTGCCTTCGGAGAGGGAGTTGTGCGAGAGTTTCGCCGTCAGCCGTACCGCCCTGCGGGAGGCTCTGCGCCGGTTAAGTGCCAGGGGATTGATCACCGTCAGGAAAGGCAGTGGTATGATCGTGTCCGAGATAAAAGCCGAGGATGCCATCAAGTCCCTGAATCTCTATTACGACCTTAAATTTGATTCAAACCTGATCAGCCAGATCATAGAGGTAAGGCGCCTCTTTGAACCGGAAATTGCGCGGCTGGCATCCCGAAACCGTACCGTTGAGGATATCCTCCAGCTCAGAGACAACCTCCTCGATCTGATCAATTGCGATCCTGACAATACCCAGATGGAGGTGGACATGATCAACAGGTTTCATATGAACCTTTCTAAGGCTACCGGAAACCCCATCATCATGATCACCATGGAGCCCATCTATACCCTGCTTCCGCGGATGCGCAACCTGATCTACGGAAACATTGAAGGGGAGAAGGAATACACCATCAGGCTCCAGAAAAAGATCCTGGAGGCCGTGGAACTGAAAGAGGACCAGAAAGCCTGGCAGCACTCCGTGGAACTCCTCGATCGCAACATGGAGGTGTATAACAAATACTTTAAAAACTAAATTTTAAACACAAAGACACATAGGGGGCACAAAGGTCACGGAGAGTTATTTTTCGTTGTGCCCCTTGTGTAAATCTTTGTGTCTTTGTGGTTAATAATTAAATTGCGGCAGGAAAACAGCTCTTGAAATGAAAAATATAATACTGCTATCCCTGTTCTTCAGTTTTGTCAGTCCATTGTCCTCCCAGCCTTTTGTTTTTGCCCATATTACAGATACCCATGTGGGAGGGTCTACCGGGGCTGAAGACCTCAGACTTACGGTGGAGGATATAAACTCCCGGAAAGAGATTGAATTTGTGCTGGTAACGGGTGACCTGACAGAGTTTGGCTCCAGGGAAGAGTTGGAGGAGACCCGGCGGATTCTGGACGGACTGACGAATCCCTGGTATGCGGTTCCGGGGAATCACGATTCAAAATGGTCGGAAAGCGGCTGTAACGACTTTGTACAGATTTTCGGTGCCGAAGCCTTTACTTTTGAACACCACGGGATCCGCTTTATCGGTATGGCCAGCGGACCCAATATGCGGATGGCACCTGCACTTGTACCCCGGGAACAACTTCTGTTTCTTGACTCCCTTCTGAGCGCCATGTCAAACCCGGAGCAACCGGTTATTTTCATCAACCACTATCCTTTGGATGAGTCGATGTCGAACAGCGGAAAAGTTCTGAAACTGCTCAGAACCCGGAATGTAGCCGTATCACTGATGGGGCACGGCCACAGCAACAGGCTGTATGATTTTGACGGACTCCCTGGGGTGATGGGGCGGTCGAACCTCAGGGCAGGAAAGGAGCGGGGAGGGTATAACGTGGTTACCGTCAGCCGGGACACCCTCTTCTTTGCAGAAAGAATTACCGGTCAGAAAACGCTACCCATATGGTCCAAAATCCCACTAAGCAAGGACATCCGGCATTCAAAACTGCTCCACGGGCCATTCACTGGATCCAGTTCCTCAACCTCAACCTCGACCTCGACCTCGACCTCGACCTTCTTTGGCCGCCGAAGCCCTGGCGAAGATGACTTCTCAACCTTGACCTCAATTAATAAGGTATGGGAATTTACTGATGAGAGCGACATCGGGGCAGGATTGGCCGTAAGCGGAAGCACCTGCATCTATTCCCGTACCGACGGATTTATTGTGGCCCGGGACATCCGTGACGGAAGGATCATCTGGAAATTCAGGACGGGAGGTAAGGTTTTCTCCACCCCGGCCATCAGGGGAAACAGGGTGGTATGTCCGTCGACTGATGGGAAAATCTATTGCCTCAATGTGAGAGACGGCCGGTTGTTATGGAGTTACGCAACCGGAAAATCGATCGTGGCATCGTCTGTGATTAAGGGGAACAAGGTTTATACCGGCTCTTCCGAAGGGAAATTCAGGGCAAACCGCCTGGCAGACGGAACGCTGATCTGGCAATATGACACTGTTTCCAATTTCGTAGAAACCAGGCCGTTGTTGTACAGGGGGAATGTTTATTTTGGTTCGTGGGGAAACACCTTTTATGCCCTGGACCGGAAGGATGGAAACCTTTTGTGGAAACGTGAGAAATATGGCAACCGGATGCTCTCCCCTGCGGCTGTATGGCCGGTAGCCGCCCGGGGGAAGGTTCTCATCGTGGCCCCGGACAGGAGGATGACAGCCCTGGATGCGGAAACCGGAAAAGAAATCTGGGATTCCGGAAAATGGAGTTGTCGGGAATCGATCGGGATCTCAAAAGATAAGAAAGAAGTCTACATTAAAAATATGACCGAAGGGAATGTGATGGCCTTTGATACCAAAGCCGACAGTCAGACCGTTGTCTGGAGTTGTGACGCCGGACTGGGTTATGAAATTGCCCCTTCGCCTGTCACCACTAACGGGAAGCTGCTGTTTGTGCCGACCACCAGCGGAGTCGTCCATGCCATCGATGTGAAAACACATCAGACTGTATGGAAATACCAGGTTTCTGAGGCATTGGTGAATCACATTTTACCTTTCGGGGAAAAGCAGATTCTGGTGACAACATTAGACGGGAAAGTAGCCTGTATTTCCTATTAGTCGAAAACGACTTTTGGGCCTTTCGGTTTCGATAAATTATTTGTTGTTAAAAAAGGTGTACATAATTTTTTTACTTTTTAGCATTTAGTTTCCTTTTTTTTGTAATTTGTGTCAGTCATTACCTAAGCGCAAATAATTACGTAAATAAAAATGGAAATTGAAACGGTTCAGGTTATGCTCATAATTCCTGAGGGAGATGAGAATTTAACCTTGTTGAAGGAATTGTATACGAGGAAAGGATATCGTTTTGTACATGCTGCCCATATGGATGGTGCCATTCGGGCATTTACTGACTCTATACCTGATCTGATCATCAGCAGTTGGCAGGTACAGCAGTTGACTGGCTTCAGAATCTATGAAGCTTTCCGGTCTTCTCTGCTTAAATTTGGCATTCCGTTTTTTCTTTTAATGGACCATTTTCGCAAGGAAGATATTATGTTAGGTCTGGAAATGGGGATTGACAATTTTGTTTTCAGTCCGATCGATGAAATGTCACTGATTAATAAGACGGAGAGGCATTTGGCTAAAATCAACCGGAACAATATGCTGACTTCGGAACATTTCAGGTCAGTTTTTGAATTGAATCCCACAGCCAGGATCATTCTCCGGAGAACCCAAATTATTAGAATGAACAGGGCTTTTACTATGCTGACAGGGATTTTGGAATTGCCGGTTGACCCAATTTTTTTTAATGATGTTTTTATGTTGGTTGAGGAAGGATCCAACAGCCTGGATTTCCAACGTTGTATGAACGGATTGATTCCCTGTTGTCTACTCAGGTCTGTATCTTTAAGAAGTAATGCTGAAAGTGTTTTTGACATTCAGATCATCAGCAAAGACCTGGTTCGGGAGAATATTTTTGTGGTGGATGTGATTCCGGTCAAATCTCTCTTTTCCCAGGGGAATCAAAAGCTCAGAAATGAGGTTCAATGCTCTTTTCGAAATGGAGTTGTGTTACGTAAATTACTTACAAAAAGAGAAGAAGAGATACTGATGATGTCGTGTATGGGATTGCCCATCAAGCAAATTGCTCAAGAACTTGAAATTTCAGACAGAACTGTAGAAAAGCACAGGACAAATATAATGCATAAAACACACACTAACAGTATCATCGAAGCCATTTACACTCTTCAGATAAATCCCCTTTAAAAGGGTGCTGAAAAATTATATAAAATGTAAGTAAAATTGCTTATATTATAAGAAATATGCGAAAATTACCCATTTCAAGTTTCTTATAATAGTAATAATTTTACATACAAACTCAATGTGAAAGCCTGGCGATTCCTGATTTATTTCCGGGGTGGGTGATCTCCGGTCTGAGGTTGGACGGAACCAGGGAATTATATCTCAAAGAGTACATGCCTGAACAGGATTCTTCGCCGGCATGCCGTGAGGAGCTTGAAATAATGGATTCTTGTAAAAGATATTCTTTTCAAAGGTCTTGCGGATGCAACTGGTTGGAGTTCCGGACAAGGAGCGCAGACCTTTCTCAGGCATACGGTTCAGATTTAAAGGTTAAGCACACAAACTAAACTTAAACTTATATGAAGAGAAATTTAACCTGCATAATTCATAAACTTCAAATTTAGCGTTTTCTCGCCTTCCTCGGTT
>CAYYJE010000069.1:0-14987 GCA_964472165.1 uncultured Prolixibacteraceae bacterium
AAATAAACAATCTACACCACTTTTCCTATTTTTTATTCTAGATTTTTAGGTATCATTATAATTGCTTACATATGGACAGAAGAAGTTTTATCAGGATAGGTTCTTTCACGACCGCTAACCTCGCCATATTCCCCATAGCAGAAGAAGCACGGGTGGCTTCCGGGCTCTTTGGAGCAGCCGGACAGCACAACAAACGAAGGATTGCGGGAGTCAATCTTTCCGGACTCCGCCGGGGTTTTCTCTCACCTCCCGATGAAGCAAGATCTTCTTGTTATTGGTGGTGGTTCAACGGACTGATTAACAAGGAAGGAATCACGCGCGATCTGGAAGAGTTCCGGGCAAAGGGAATGGGAAGCGTTTTTCTGGTTAACTCAGCAGGTGGTCTGGGAGGAGTTCAAATGCCTGCCGGCGTTTTGTTTCTTTCGCCGGAATGGAAGGAACTCTACCGGTATGCACTTGAGGAAGCAGCCCGGTTAAACCTTGAAGTTGGTGTTAATTTGTGTTCGGGCTGGTGCATGGGAGGTCCGTGGATTAAACCCGAAAATGCCGGACGATGGTATCTGCAATCGGGTTTGACGGTAAAAGGTCCCCAACGTTTTTCCGGGACATTGCCTTTGCCGGGAAACCGGGTGGGCTACGACCATGTATTTAATCCGCCGGGTTACAAAGATTATATTGACCTGCCGCTCGAAGAACTGGATTACCGCGATACGTCAGTTGTCGCTTTCCCTGTCGACGAAGGCGTTGAACCGAAGCTGGGAGAAGAACTGTTGAAACAACTTCCGGCCAAGGCTAACCGGAAAGATGCCAGCAATTTTGCGAAAGCACAAGACGTAATGGGGCAAACCCTTGTTGAGTGGAAAAACTCCGGGACTGAAGCAGCAGTTCCTGTTTCCGGTGTAATCGATTTGATGCCGCATGTCAATTCAGAAGGTCACCTTGAGTGGGATGTTCCCCCGGGGCAATGGACCATTGTGCGAACAGGCCACAGGATGACCGGTTCGCGTTTGATGATTGCCAATCCCGAAGCAGATGGCCTCTCGGTGGGATGGCTTGACAGCAGCGGACTGGAACTGCAGTTTGAAAATCTGGGAAAGGTATTGCTGGAGGAAGCCGGTCCTCTTGCCGGGAAAACGCTGACCTATTTTGCGGATGACAGTTTCGAGGATGGTTTTCCGAACTGGACAGCTGAAATTCTTCAACGCTTCAGGGAATACCGGGGGTATGATGCCATCCCTTATCTGCCGGTACTTTCGGGAACTATCATCGGAAGTCTTGAAATTTCCGACCGGTTTCTCCATGATTACCGGAAAACCATTGCCGATTGCATGGCTGACAAACATTACAAGCGTTTTGCCGGGTTGTGTCATGAGAACAACCTGCTTGTACAGAATGAATCGGCGGGGCCAAGCCGGTCGGGAACCATGTGTATGGACGGATTAAAAAACCTGGGACGGAGCGATTACCCGACCGGGGAATTCTGGCTGGGGATCCGGCATGACGAAGAGGGCGGACTGGATGAAAAGTTGGGCTACGGGCCAACCCGGCTTGAAGGAGGACAGAATAAAGTGACAAAAATGGTGGCCTCGGCCGCCCATATTTACGGAAAGAAGTATGCTTCCGCCGAATCTTTCACCAGCTACCGCCACTGGCTCGACTCGCCCGAAACCCTTAAGCCGGCCACCGACCGTGCTTTTTGTGAAGGAATCAACCGGATCCTGATCCATACTTCCACGGCCACCCGGCCTGAAGATGGCAAACCCGGATATGAATATGGCGCCGGAACCCATTTTAATCCGAATGTCACCTGGTGGAACCTGTCATCCGGCTTTTTATCTTATATTGGTCGTTGCCAGCACCTGCTGCAGTCGGGAAAATTTGTAGCCGATGTTTTATATTACAACGGAGACTGGGCGCCCAATCTGGTTGAGCCCAAACATGTGGACCCATCGCTTGGGAATGGATACGATTACGATGTCTGCAACGAAGAAGTATTGCTGACCCGCATTTCCGTGAAGAACAAAAAACTGGTCTTACCCGATGGGATGAGTTATCGTCTTCTGGTTCTTCCCGACACCCGCAAAATGCCTGTAAGGGTACTCAAGAAAATCAGGGAACTGGTAAAAGACGGGGCAACCGTCGTGGGTCCCAGCCCGGAGAAAGATCCCGGGCTGGAAAACTTTCCGCACAGCGACAGGGAAGTGCAAAGCATCTCTGCAGAAGTATGGGGTAACTGTAACGGGAAGGATAAAACCATGAACAGCTGCGGGAAGGGACGTGTTTTCCAGGGTGAAACCCTTCGCGAAATACTGGCAAAAGACGGTGTGGTCCCCGACTTTGAACATACGGGGGATAGCGGCACATTTATCGATTTCATTCACCGTTCGGCAGATGACGGGACCGAATTCTATTTTGTAGCCAACCGCCACAAACGGATGGAAAAGGTCGAATGCACATTCCGGGTTTCCGGCAGACAGCCCGAACTATGGGATCCAGTTTCGGGGGAAATCCGCATACTCAAAGCTTCCGGGGGATCCCGTGGACGGACAACACTGTCCCTTCAATTTTTTCCTCACCAGTCCTGTTTTATTCTGTTTCCGAAAAACGGAAAACATAAATCATCTTCCACAGGCCGTTCCGGTAATTTTCCTCAAACTGAGGCAGTACAGCAAATTACGGGACCCTGGAAAGTACGGTTTGATCCGGAATGGGGGGGACCTGCTGAAACGGAACTCGGTGAGTTGACCGACTGGACCGGATCATCTGAGGAAGGGATCAGATATTATTCAGGAAAAGCGTTGTATTGGAAGAAATTCGATCTTTCTCAACCCCTTGTTCCGGGAGGGCAGCTCTTTCTTGATTTGGGAGTTGTAAAAAATATTGCGGAAGTGAAACTGAACGGCAAAAATCTGGGAATTGTCTGGTCTTCTCCATGGCGGGTCGATTTGTCGGGTGCAGTGAAAGAAACCGGCAATGTTCTGGAGATTGAGGTGATCAATCTCTGGCCCAACCGGTTGATCGGCGATGCTGCACTCCCTCCCGGACAACGTCTGACCCACACCAATATCGTGTTTAAAAGTGATGCCCCGTTGCTGCCCTCCGGATTGCTCGGACCGGTAACGATCCATAAAGTCAAATAAGGATTCTTTTAATTACGGGTTTTAATTACCAGTTCGGTGGGTTTAAATGCCACACATTCCATGGTGGCGCTGGTGTTTTTCCTTTTTTTGTTAGTCTTGTCTTCCATTTCCATGTACATCATCAGTCCGTTCTCATGTTCACGGCTAAATTTCTGCATGGCCGGCGGAATGTTGGCATGTTCACTTTTGAACATCTTTCCGAATCCTGCTTCCATATCAGGGGCAATGTAGATGGTGAATTTGTATTCTTCATTTTCCATCTCGCGTCCGATACAGTCGTACCCCAGAAACTGGCGGTTGGGCAGTTCTTTAAAAGTGTAATTGTGATCCCCCTGCATCTCCTCCTCATCCGGTTCATAGGTTAAATCCATTTCCGTGGCCATGGGCATTCCGTTGACATATGTGAACATTACTTTGTTGCCTTCGTCGAACACCATTGACATTTCCATGCCCATATTAATTTTGGCTCCCATATAGGGTTCTGAAGGATTGAGGTAATAGTCAAAGAGGACTTCACCCTCTTTTGTGGTCATCTTCAGGGAATAGAGGTAATCGAACCGGTAAGATTCCGGTAGGCTGGCCAGATCCACTTTCTTTCCTGTGCGGTTCATTAAGCCGCTAAAGTCGGGGTTCAGAAGCTTATCCATGGCATCCCCCGTTTTCTCAGCAGCTTTTTCGGCAGTTTTACCGATTATTACATCTTTGCTGCGTTCAATGGCGCGGTCGCGCATTTCTTTCAGAAACTGGGCTTGTGCGCTGAAAATGCCGGTTCCGGCCACAAAGAGTAATCCTAACAATATTCGCTTCATCGCTTCTGTTTTTAATTGAGTTTTTTCTTTTATAATCTTTTATGTCACCAGAAATATTTAGCCATCCAACTTATGGGCGGATTTTCACCGGCATCGGTCATTCTGACCTTTGTGGGAAAAGAAGCCCGTATGGCAGGGTCGGTCTTGTAAATAGATCCGAGTTGGTATTGTACAAGGTTTAACCCCTTTTTCAGTTTGAGGTCGTATTCAATGTCCATTTCCACCTCTTTATCGTTGTAATAATCGAAATTGTTGCACTTCTTCTGCAGGTCAACGTCTTCGGTTACCAGTAAAACCTTGTAAAATGAGCCTTCAGCGGCATCGTTGTTTCCGTTGTCCTCCATCCACAACTTCAGTTTTTCGTGGGTTACAGGGAAAAGCGTGCCCGCCCATTCGTTGTTGGCCCATAAGGCAATAAATCCTGCATCACAGGCGATTTGGGGTTCGCCCTCCGGGAAATCTTCGGGATTGCCACAAACGTACTGGAAGCCATATGCCAGCTTTCCGATGAAGATGGCGAAATCATCTTTCGACAGACTTTCTGCGGGATTGGCTGAGAGATCGATTTCAAACGCGCCGCCGGCGCTTAGCGTTCCGATTTTCACCAGTTTGTCAAACCCGAACATAGTGAGCACAATGTCCATTTCGCCTTTGTCGTGATTTTCAAGCTGTCCGCTGAATTTTTGCGCCCGGGCAAAAAACAGAGTGGCAAGGAAAATCAATGTCAGCAGTATTTTCATTTTTTAAAATATTAAGAAGTAATTGTTCATTAAGGCAGACAATATTCCTGAAAGAATATTGTCTGCCGGAAAACGATGAGTTGAAAGATGTCAGGGGTTTCTGATTATTTTCCCCGATTTCGAATAATTTCCCAACTGTAACCGGTAAAGGTAAAGGGTTCCGGACCCGTCTGCCGGGGTGAACTCCAGGCTGTATGGCTGATCTTTTATAACGGGACGGTCTATCAAAGTTTCTATTTTTTGTCCGGAAACGGAATAGATTTCCAAAAGCGCATGGCTGTTCTCTGCGGGTATAAATTCAAAATATAACCTGTTGCTAAACGGATTCGGCCAGGTTCTCAGCATACCGTCTCCAATCCCGGATGGACTATTCTCCAGGGAAGCTGATTTCAGGGAACCATCGGTGCCACTGCCCGATGAGTCGGCTGATAGTGACTTGCCTCCTCCTTTCTTCGGGTTATATTTTCTGACCTGCAGGGTAAATTTCACAGGGATCTCTGCATAGTTGCCCGAGGCATCCTCCACTCCCAGTATGATGTTTCCGGTGGTTGCCGTGGTAAAGATAGTTCCTGCCGGAGGGATCTGGGTATACGTCAGGACTCCCCCGCAATTGTCCGTTGCCGGGAACTGAAGGGAAAGATCGTCCAGTAAATATTCTTCTCCTTCGGTGATCACAGCGCGGATGCTCGTGTTTCCTTTACCAAAATCAGGAAGGGAATTGTCAACCACGCTAACGGTTGCCGTGCAGGTTGCCGTGAGGGAGCTGTTGCTGGTACCGGTCACCGTCAGGGTAACCAGGTTGTCGCCCAGATTGTCGCAGCTGAATTGCGAAATATCCACCGAAAGGGTTCCGTTGGAGGATCCGCCGTCGATCATTTCCGGAGTCAGGGATGCAATGCCGCCGGCATCCAGTTTCAGGGTAATATCCTGGCAGACCGCTTCAGGCATGTCAACTTGAACGGCCTCGATGATCAGTGTGCGCTGACAGGTACGAACAATACTCTGCAAGCAATCCGTTACGGTAAAGGTGATGGTAAATTGGCCCGGAGCGAGCATGGTGGAGGCATTGAAATTATGGGTAACCGTAAAATAGGCAGAAGATACATAAGCTTCCACTGTAACCGTTGACAACCAGGATTGTATGTCGGTAAGATTGGAGGATCCTTCGGTCAGGGTAAGGTTTTCCGGACAGTTCAGTTGTTTAATCTGGTCTTTCCATAAGATCTCAAGTACGCAAAATTGGGGGGCGGTTTCGGGGTTAAAAACAATAATCAGGTTCCCCGGATTTCCGCATAGTACCGGTGCGGTGTAATCCCCGTAGTTGTAATCCTGGCCATGAATAAATCCCGGATAATTCACCGATATCCAGGCATCTGCCATCATTTGAGCGTCTTGCTGAATGGTCGTTGCGTCGTGTAGTTCAACCGTTCCGTCAGGATAAGTGGTGCGGACAGATGTAAATTCGATGGGAGGCATGCAGATCAGGATGAATTCCTCAAAGAAGTCACTTAATGTAATCCCGGTCATTTCATCCTGGCGAGCATCCGATGTTGTTTCCCCGAATTCCGTAATTGTTCCCAGTAATCCGTTATTAAGGTAATTGGCCGCAAGGGCGCTGTGCGCAGAAATGGCGGTTAAAAAGCTCAGGAGAATCAGTGTGTTTAAAGTAAAATGTTTCATAGCCGGATTTTTATTAATACTAAAATACCTTTAAGTCTTTTGCTTAAAGATCGTTTGTTATCAGGGAATCTGCAAGTGAGAATGAGTGAATGGTTGAATCCGGGTGGTGAAATGGTGGTTTGGGTGAGTTTGCTGGTTATGCAAAGCTTTTCATAATGCAATTATTAAAGGTAGTTTTGGATAAGTTTAACGATCTCATCGCGGGTACTCCGGGACAGGGGAACCACATCGTTGTTTGACATGACCAGTTCTCCTCCGTCTTTCCTGAGATATTTCCTGATGTGGTTGCGGTTGATCAGGTAGGATTTGTGTACCCTGATGAACTGGTCATTATCCAGAAGCGTTTCGAAATGTTTGAGGGTTTTGCTGGCAGTTATCTTCCTCTTCCCGGAGAGGACCAGCGTACAGTAATTGCTGTCCGATTTGCAATAGATGATTTCTTCGGTGGATACCAGTTCGATGCCATCGTTATCAGGAACGGGTATTTTGTCTTTAACGGTGGGTTCATTTCCGGCCGGCTTTAAGGCTGTCAATGCTTTTTCAATGGTTCGTTTCAGGTCATCGGGTTGTACCGGTTTGAGGAGGTATCCGCTGGCGATGGTTTCCACCGCCTGAACCGCATATTCGAGGTGAGCTGTGGTAAATACCACCTGAATTTGCAGGTCGTTGATCAGTTCAACCAGGTCGAGGCCGGAAAGTCCGGGCATATCGATGTCGAGAAAAAGGAGGTCCGGTTTTTCGGTCCTGAGTTTTTTGAGCCCTTCCACTGGATTGGTGCCAGAAAACAGCAGGCGGGTTTCTGCAGAATGATTTTCCTGCAGGTCGTAAGTCAGGGTCTCAATGGCATGAACCTCGTCGTCGATGATGGCCACGTTCAGCTTCATTTTTCAAAGATAACATTCTCCGGCACTTTCTTATTAAAAGTTTGAGGTTAATGATGGCTGGCTGGTGGATTTGTTTGCAGCGGAAGTTGCAGTTTTACCTCTGTTCCTGCAGGTTGACCTTGATCAAAAAGGTCGGTCACGGTAATATTTTCTCCCGTGGAAGGAGTGTCGTCGGAAAGGGTTATCCGCTTGCTGGTCAGCTCCATGGCGACAGATTGGTGAGATGGATCACTGTCCATCCTGACCTTTTTGGAGTAACCCCGTCCAACCCCATTGTCGCGAATTGTTACCATCAGTTTCGAGGAGCTTTTTCCGATAATTAATTGCAATTGTTTGGGACCCTGTTTTGAAGTCAGTCCGTGAATGATGGCATTTTCCACATATGGTTGAAGAATAAGAGGGGGTACGAGGAGTTTTTTTTGATCAAGACCGGGAGCGATCTCAACGCTGTATCCAAAATCGGTGCGGTAGCGCATCTGCTCCAGCTTCACATAGAGGTTCAGCGCTTCCAGTTCGGCTTGGAGTGAAATGGTGTTGAGTGAAGAATAGTTCAGAATCAGCCGGATCAGGCGGGCAAAGTTATTCAGGTAATCCGAAGCTTTTTGGGTTTCGCTGGAAATCACATAAGCCCTGATGGAATTCAGCGAATTGAAAATAAAATGGGGATTCATTTGTGCCCGCAAAGCGGTCAAACGCAACTTGTTCATTTCATTTTCAATTAATTTTTTATTTCGTTCCACCACTTTGATCCGGTAGCCCATTCCGAGGGAAAATATAAAAACTTCAATCGCTGCTCCCAGCATCATAAAGTGGATTTGATTCAGGAACATGGCTAAAACCGCACCGGCCAGAAAAAAAAGACTGCCCACCAATAAAAAGAGGACGATCTTCTTTTCATAGTTCAACAGGATATAGACATAGGAAATCAGACTGAAAATAATCATGAAATACCGTTCAACCTGAATCACATAAGTTTCAATCCATGCATAACGAACCGACAGGACCAGGATAAGCTGAAGGGCCATAATGCCCCACAGAAACATTATGGCATAGCGAATGGCCTTGTGCAACCGGGGAAAATCATGCCGGGTATTTAAAAAAAACGATGCAAACAGCAGGTAGAAAACATTGACCACCACCTGGATCAATTCGTTGTACAAATGCATCATAAGCGGGTATCGTAACTCGAGTGGCCCGAAAATCAACGGGAGCCGGACACCCAGATAGAGCACCAGGGTGAGCAGGTAGATGGCATAATAGTTAAAGAGTTTATCCCGGTTCATGAAGTAAATGCCTAAGGAATAGAAGATCATGAGCATCATTCCTCCGATAAACAGCAGGTAGGGAATATAATTAAACAATTCATCCTGCGTGTGATAGGTTGTTTCAAAGGAAGCCCGGGAAGGATGGATCAGGGAAGCAGGAGCGTGTGTTTTTTTTCTGGAAACATGCCGGATTTGAGCCAGCAGATACCGCCCATCGATCAGTTCTTCCTTTGAAACTGCAAAATCAGTGGCATTGTAAGGATCTTCACTCCTGTGAGGTTGCATTCTTCCTTTTTCCTCTGAGTGGAGGATACCTGCCCATTGGTAAAACAGCGTGATCTTGTCATACGTGGGAAAGCGGATAATCCACTCTTCCTGGTCTGAAAATCCGATATCTTTAAGATCGAGTTTATACCAGTAAAATTTCCTTGAAGAAAGAGTTTCCCTTCCTGGGAGAGGTACAAATGCCGGATCGAAAGCTGTTTCCAGCATTTTTTGCGCATTCAGGGAACCGTCTTTTGTGGAGAATACGCGGGTATCAATAACCCTGTGCAGAGGTGAATCCTGCGAATCAAACGTTTCTGAAAAGCAGGGATTGAAAAAGCAACTCAAAATGAGGAATCCGATAACAGGGAGATTCGGGGATATTTTAAACTGAATTTTCAAATCAGCGGATGTATTTAATCTTCAGACCATGTTCGCAAAATATCTAAATATTCGGGATTGCCGTCAGGATTTTCTTAATTCTTTAAAAAATATATGGAGCAACGGGCTCCTTCCCTTGCCGGGGGGGTACCACGTAGGGGGCGGTTTCCGTGTCGCCCTGCTGTAGCCTCCATTGGGCCATCATTTTCCGGAAACCCTCCAGTGTTTCCAGGTAATGTTTTTCCCCGGCCAGATTCCTTTGCTCACCGGGATCGGCCAAGATGTCGTACAATTCTTCAGCCGGCCGGTTGTGGTAACGCCAGAGAACCGAGGCGGCATGTTCATTTTTGAAGGAAGCTTCCTTCCACGACTGCCAGTAGGGTTCCCCAACCTTGTCCATATGGGTGGTGTAGAGAACTTCAGGGGCAATGTTCAGGATGTATTTATACCGCGTGGTACGGATCATCCGCATGGGTGACATGTTCATGGTTCCATCCCCGGTGTGGGATGCAAAAACACAATCACGTATCATCTCTTTTTCTCCGGTCAGCACCGGCAGAAAACTGATCCCGTCAATTTCCCCGGGGGCCCCGGGAGCTGTCCCACCTGCTATTTCTATGGCTGTAGGCAACAGATCAGCAAGCGAAACCATGGCGTGGGTTTCTGTTCCTCCCCGGATGTGTCCGGGCCACCTGACCAGCATGGGCACCCTGATGCCATAATCATACAACCCCCATTTACCGAAAGCCCACTGCGGACCCTGGTCGCAGGTAAAGATGAAAACCGTGTTTTCAGCCAGTCCGTATTTCTCCAGACTTTCCAGCAGCTTCCCCACATTACCGTCCATCTTGGTGATGTCGGTATAATAGCGTGCACGGGTGTGGCGGGTGATATCCGTATCAATGTGTCTGGGAGGGATGTCAACATCCGAAGCCACATATTCAGGTTTCTCGGGCCAGACGACGTGCGGGCTGTGGTCGTTGACCACCAGCAGGAAGGGCGCTTTACCTGACGATGCCTCCGATAACCATTGATCAACCGGATCCAGCTTCAAATCAGTCCAGAGGACTCCTTTTTTTTCATATCCCGGTTCCGGCACATTGGTAGCCCGGATCATCTCAAAGGGATAAGCCGGAATGGGACCGATGTGGTATTTTCCGGCAATGGCACTCCTGTATCCCATCTTCTGCATGTAACCGGGAAGTGTCCGGACTCCCTCTGAAATTCCGGTGTGATTGGCATGCGCCCCGTTGCGAAACGGAAACATCCCCGTGTGAATCGACGCCCTGGAAGGGGATGAGGTGGGTGAGCAGGCAAATGCCCTGGAGAAAAGGAGTGATTCTCCCGCCAGCTTGTCCAGATGGGGGGTGCGGACGACTCTGTTTCCATAGGGTCCGATATCTTCCGCCCCCAGGTCATCCGCAATAAACACCACCAGGTTGACCGGTTTCGGACTTTTGCGTTTTTCCCCTTTTTGTGCCATTACAACCTGCATGCTTGAAACGGACAACAACACAACCATGGTTTTGCACGCGATATTCTTCATGATAGAAGGGTTTTAAATGTAAGACAGAAACAGGTTTGCATAAAACAGCGGATTATTCGGACGTAACCCGGATGGGCGGCATGGTGGAATACCATTTCAGCACTTTCTTTTTCAGCCGGGCTGTCATTTTAGGATTTTCGGATGCGAGGTTTGTGGTTTCACCTTCATCAGCGGCTAAATCATAAAGTTCGGGTTTGGACCCATCGGTATTGACCAGCAGTTTGTAACGGCCTTCCCTGACCGACAGGTCGGGAAGATCGTCTCTGCCCTGCTGCTTCTGATTTTCAGGAGGACGCTGCCACATCACCGCTCTCTTGCGGATTGGCTCAGCCTTGCCCAGCAGGGCTTTGCTCATGTCGATGCCATCGTATTGAACTCTTTTTTCCTTTTTTGCCCCGGCAATTTTAAGGAGCGACGGAGAAAGATCCATTCCCGCAATGACTGTGACTTCATTGGTTGTTCCCACTTTCTCAGACGGAATCAGGCCGGGAGCCCATACGATAAAAGGTTCCCGGGTTCCCCCTTCATAGAGGTTTCCTTTTGCGCCTCGTAAATTGCCGGCCGATCCCACATTCCGGGCCGGACCGTTGTCGCTGGTGACAATGATGAGGGTATTGTTGCTGAGTTCCGGATTGTTCCGGATGTAATCAAAAATCCTCCCGAAATGGTGATCCATCTCTTTGATCACCCCGCGGTACATGTCCTGGGTCTTGCCGTTGCCCCGCAAATGACGGGGTGGCTCCAGCGGGGTATGCACATCGTCGGGCCAGAGGTTGATATAAAAAGGCTTATTCTGCTCCCCTGCCCGGTCAATGGCCTCGATGGCCCTGTTTACAAAGGTCTTAGTGAAATCCTCCCGTTTGATCCAGTGGACATCGCCCCTGCCCAGTGCAGCCGACATCTTCTCCAGGTTCCGGGTACTATCCGGAAGGTTAAGGGTTTCATAGGTAGCCAGGTACCTTTCCCCGATCCCTTCAAACTGGGTAACCGACTCGTCAAAACCATATTCTGTGATGTAGGGGACATCTCCCACATCACGGCCGCCTCCCATGTGCCATTTTCCGATGTGAGCCGTGTAATAGCCGGCCGCTTGCAGGTTACGTGCCAGGGATGGGGCGGTGACGGGCAGAAAATCACGCATTCCTCGCCGCACATTGGCTTTGTGGTCGTTGATGAAGGAAGTGATCTCCCAGCGGGCAGGATACTGGCCGGTGGTAACCGCCACCCTGGAGGGAGAACAAATGGGGGCATTGGAGTAATATTGAGTGAATCGTACCCCTTCATTTGCAAGCCTGTCAATGTGGGGCGTTTCTACATTTTTGTTTCCGTAACAGGCCAGGTCGCCGTATCCCATGTCGTCGATATATACGAAAAGGATGTTGGGGGCACGCTGTCCGGCAACGCTGACTGCCGATAAAAGTGCTGCCCCGAAAAAGAGTGATTTCTTCATGGTTTCCGCTTTGGTTACTTATGATTCAAAAATGGGAATAAACCTGAAGTTTTCATGTGTTCCATGTTCATAAGGTTAGCATTATTGTTTTATTATACCTGTCCGCCTGCCTCCCGATCCCTGACTTTTTCATTCCTGAAATCGGTAGGTGAAATGTTGAAGAGTTTTCTGAAGGTCCGGCTGAAGTAATTCGGATCGTTGAAACCCACCTTATAGGCGATTTCCGACATGGTAAGCTCCTGGTTTTCCATCAGCAATTTCTGGGCTTCACGCAACCTGATGGTATTGATGAATTCAGTGGTACTCAAATCAAGAATTTGCTTCAGCTTGGTGTGGAGGAGGGTTCGCCCGATACCCAGCTCTGCCGTAAGCCCGCTTACTCCGAATTCCGGATCATCGAGGTGGGAACAGATTACCCGGGAGATCTTTTCAATAAACTGCTGCTCCTTATTTTTCAACGGATGATCTAGCTCTATTTTTCCAAACTGGATGAAGTGCTTTTTGAGGTTTTCTTTCGAGATCAAAATGTTTTTAATCTGCAATTCCAGTTCCGATAGCAAAAAGGGTTTGGGCAGGTACACATCAGCTCCGACTTCCAGGCTTTCGAGGCGCGATTCCATGTCAGACCGGGAAGTCAGCATAATAACCGGCACATGGCAAAATTCGAAACTTGTCTTCAGCTTCCTGCAAAGTGTGATCCCGTCCATCCCGGGCATCATCAGGTCGGTGACAATCAGGTCGGGGATCTTCTTATGGATCAGGTTCCAGGCTTCCAGACCATTGGGAAGGGCAGTGGCCCTGTACTTCTCCCTGAAATGGGTGCACAGAAATTTGAGAAACTCCCTGTCATCTTCCACAAAGAAAATCTCAAAATCGTGGTTTTCTTCTTCCTTTTCGGGAAAAAGAGTTTCCGGCAAAGATTGATTCATCAGATTTTCGATGACCGTCATGTTGAGGGGAATTTTCCCGGTTGCTTCTGCCGGCTCACTCTCTGCAGTATATGGCAGTTTTACGATAAAGGAGGTTCCCTCTCCCGGTTTGCTTTCGACGGAAATGGTACCATTCAGCGTTTTAACAAGACTTTGGGTGAGGGTAAGCCCGATGCCGCTTCCCTGATACTCATTCTGTTCATTTTCAATCTTGTAAAAGAGATTGAAAATCTTTTCCAGCTGTTCTTCGGTCATCCCTGTACCCGTATCAGTTACGGTGAGCTGGAGACAGGAGTTGCCCTCATTTTCCGGGGTCTCTATTCTGAAGGTTATTTCTCCGTGTTCCGGGGTATATTTGAAGGCATTGCTTAACAGATTGGAAACTATCTTTTCGAGTTTGTCGGGATCAAAATTGATGAAGAGGCTCTTATCCGGTGCGATGAAGATATATTCCAGCTCCTTCCGCTTGAAAAGGGTGGTGAATGCCTCGAAGATTTCACGCAGGAACTGGATCACATTGCCGTACTGAAGGTTTGTGGTGGCATGGTCGGTTTCCACTTTTCGGAAATCCATCAGCTGGTTGATCAGAAACTGAAGCCTCAATACATTTCTTTTCAGCGTGATTACCTTGTTGGCCAAGGGTTCGGGTATCTTGTCGGCAGAGAAAAAGGCATCGAGCGAAGCCAGGATGATGGTCAGCGGTGTCTTGAATTCGTGGGAGATATAGGTGAAAAAGTTGATTTTATGCTGATGTAGTTCCTGGAGTTTCTCCTTCCCGATCTTTTCAATTTTGAGGGCCATCTTTTCACGATGCCTGATCTCATAAAATCTGAGAAGCAGGAAAATGGAGGTGCCCAGCAGGATGAAATAGCCCAGATAAGCCCAGAAAGTTCTGTAAAATGGCGGTCGGATTGTTACTTTGATGCTCCGAATGAGGTCGTTCGGGAAATTGTAAATGTTGGTGGCTTTAATCCTGAAAAAATAATCGCCCGGAGGGAGGTTGGTATAGGTGACGCTCTGGTGATTCCCTGCCGATTGCCAGGTCGACTCGAACCCATCCATGTAATAGAAAAAATTGTTTTTTCCCCGTGAATGGTAGTCAAGGGCGATGAAATCAAAACTGATTACATTCTGATGATATTTGAGTGTGATGTGTTCGGTCAGATCGATGTCTTTTTCCAGTACCGATTTTTTCCCTGGTCTGACTGGTTCATTGAACAGACTGAAGTTGGTAAAGTGAATTTCAGGTTCCGATTCAAAAGTTTTAATCTGTTTGGGATGGAACCAGGTCAGGCCGTTTACCGCCCCGAACCAGAGGGTGCCGTCTTCCGACTTGTAGAAGGATTTATAGTTAAACTGGTTACCCACGAGGCCGTGGTCAACGGTGAAATTCCTGATCTCGCCCGTGATGTAGTTGAATTTGGAAATCCCCTTGTTTGTACTCAGCCACAGGTTGTTCTGGTCATCTTCAAGGATTCCGTACACCACATTGTTTGGCAAACCATCTTCCATGTCGTACGATTTGAATTCCCGGGTATCAGGGTCAAATACGGCCACTCCTCCTCCCCTGGATCCGAACCAGATTTTCCCCCTTGAATCGATGTAATGACAGATAAACGAGCTGCCCAGCAAATTTTCGGTGCTGTCCTTCACAAAATGGCTCAGTTTGTCATTTTCCCTGTCGTACCTGTAAATTCCCGTGTTGTCGTTGGCACAGAACCAATAATTGCAGCTCCTGTCCTGAAAAATATCATAGATAAATTTCCCCCTGAAAATTCCGGGTTTGAAGCGGACGAAATTCCTGCCGGTGGTTTCGAAGCAATCGACTCCATCCATCGTTCCGATCCAGAGCAGACCTTCGTCATCAATATAAAGGGAGAAGACGAAATTGTTGACGAG
>CAYYJE010000069.1:15087-16316 GCA_964472165.1 uncultured Prolixibacteraceae bacterium
CGTCGGGCCCTTTTATGATCTGGCTAAGGGCTTTCCCCTGGAGATCCTTCTCCCTGATTCCCGGTTTGATCGTCTTGAAACCGGTCAGCATGGGTTCGCAGAGATTCAAACCCCCGAAATAGGTTCCCAGCCACATGATATTCTCACGGCTTCTGAAGATTTTGTAGATGGCATTGTCGTTGACCGGGGCGACAGAGGGGTCAAACGACTGGAGATAATGTTCAAAAACGGCCTTTTCAAAGTCGTAAATAAACAAGCCTCTTTCTGTCCCGATCCAGAATTTTCCTTCACTGTCCTCGGTCACATCCCTGACAAAGTACATGGGGTGAGCTCCTCCCTTGTGGGTTTTGATGGGTACCGGCCGGAATCCGGAGCCGGAAACATCGAGTAAAACCGGACCATCCCTGAAGGTGCCGATCCATAGCCTGTTCCGGGAATCAAAGTCAATCGAAGAGATGGAGGAGGGAATCTGAGTGGGGAATCCTTCAGGACCCACATAGAATATTTTCAGAAGATTGCCTGTTTCATCAAAGTGAAAGAGCCTTTGCCTTTTGAAGGACCAGAAAGTGCCGTCGTGATCCTCCCTGATCTGCAACATGTCGGGTTCCAGCGGTAATCTTTCCAGAATCACTCCCCCGACGGTGGCATAATAGATACCGGTGCGGGAACTTATCAAAACTTTGTCCTTGCTGGTTCCGATAATATCGTGGATATATCCGAGGGACCTGTTTTCGTAGAGTACATGGCTGAAGTTGTCATAATCAGGGTTGTAGATGCAAAGGCCTTCGGTTGTACCGGCCATGATCGTCCCGGTTTGGGTCACCAGCAACGCCCTTACTTCATTCGAAGGAATGGACTGGCCTGACTTGTCGGCGTACCAGACTTTAAATCCATAGCTGTCGTAACGGTTAAGCCCTTCCCCTGTGGCGATCCAAAGAAATCCGTTCTGATCCTGGTCTATGTCGAATACCGTGTTGTAAGAGAGTCCTTCACTGGTGGTGAAATGTTGGAATCTCTTTTCACTGGCCTCCACTCCCTTGAAAAGTGATGGCAATATCAGAAGTAGCAAAAAGACCAGTATCCTGTTCATGGCAGAAAAATAACGCTTGAAGAAACAGGATGCCTTCCCTTTCTTATTTTCTGAGGCGGATTTATGTTCTTCCCTTAGCACGGATGTTCATTTTTGTTCTCCGGTACAAATTATCTCTTTTTTAGAACAATCTTCATAT
>CAYYJE010000070.1:0-15401 GCA_964472165.1 uncultured Prolixibacteraceae bacterium
TGACCCTTCACGACAAAGGATCCCACTATTTCGGGAGTAATCTTTTCTGGGCCATCTATTTGATTGCCGCAGCAGCTTTTGGGCTTTTCGTGGCCGGATACAGGAAAAAGATGAGAGAGAATGCCAACATTGCCCTGGTCCGGAATAAGAAAGCCAACCGGGTTGCACGCAGGCATCTCAAATCGGCTGCCCTCTTCCTTAAAAAACAGGAATCCGAGCATTTCTACGATTCCGTATTGAAAGCCTTCTGGGGTTATCTGAGTGACAAACTGAGCATCCCTCTGGCTGAACTGAAGCGGGAAACCGCGGTAGAGGGACTCGAAAAGAGAAATGTGGATCCCTCTTTGGTCAATGAATTTCTGGCGATCGCCGACCAATGCGAATTTGCCCGTTTCTCCCCATCCGGAGGGAACCAGGCGATGCAGGAAATCTATGAGAAGGCTGAAACAGTAATCAGCAAAATGGAAAAACAAATCAAAAGGTAACACGATGAAGCGACTCATTTTCATCCTTTTCATCCTGTCGGCCTGGATGGCAAATGCCGGCGGAGAAAAACAGCTGCTGGAAGAAGCCAACAGACACTATACCGCACAGGAATACAGGGAAGCAGCTGAAAAATACGAACAGATTCTGGCTTCCGGAAAAGAATCGGCAGAACTATATTTCAACCTGGGAAATGCCTGCTTCAAAAATGGGGACCATGTGAAAGCCATTCTCAATTATGAACGGGCTAAAATGCTGGCTCCCCAAAATGAAGACATCGATTTTAACCTTCAGATTGCCAATCAGTTTGTTGTTGACAACCTCGAACAACTCCCCAAACCGTTCTTTGCAAGGTGGTGGAGCAATCTCGCCGACAACTCATCCGCCGATGGCTGGGCGAAAATCAGCACCTGGAGTTTTCTCATTTTCCTGGTTTTTCTGGGAACCTACCTTTTCAGCAGGTCCACCTCTCTCAAAAAGGCGGCTTTCTTTTCAGCCGTGGGAGTGCTTGTCCTCATGTTGCTGAGCTTTTCACTGGCGTGGCACCAGTACGGTTCCATCCGCCAACGCAATGCAGCCATTGTCCAATGCCCCAGAGTCACCATAAAAAGTGCGCCTTCACCAACGGGTACCGATCTCTTTCTGATTCATGAAGGTCTGAAAGTGCAAATTACCGACAGCCTCGACTCCTGGAAAGAAGTTGAACTGAGCGACGGGAACAAGGGATGGCTGAAAGATTCCTGTCTGGTCAGAATCTGATCCCTTCTTTGAATTCCGGCGAGCGCACGGGGTAAGCAAGGAATAAAAAGATACCTTTGAAAAGTTTTATTCAATCTTAACGCATGAATTATCAGTTGTTAAAAGGTAAACGGGGGATCATATTCGGTGCCCTGAATGCCGATTCCATAGCCTGGAAAATTGCAGAAAAAGCCTTTGAGGAGGGTGCCATTTTCACACTGACCAACACTCCGGTGGCTCTCAGAATGGGTGATACACCCAAACTGGCTGAAAGACTGAATCTTCCGTTGATTGGCGCGGATGCCACAAACCTTGAAGATCTGCAGAATCTATTTACGAATTCGATGGAATTACTCGGGGGAAAGATTGACTTTATCCTTCATTCGATCGGGATGTCACCCAATGTGCGCAAAGGGCGTCATTACAGTGACCTGGATTATTCCCTTCTGGATAAAACCCTCGATATTTCAGCGATATCGTTTCACAAAGTGTTGCAGACCGCACGTAAACTCGATGCCCTCAACGAATGGGGTTCAGTGGTTGCCCTGAGCTACGTGGCGGCCCAACGCACCTTTTACGGGTACAACGACATGGCCGACGCCAAAGCACTTCTTGAATCCATTGCCCGCAGTTTCGGGTATATATACGGTCGTGAACGCAGAGTCAGGATCAACACTGTTTCCCAGTCACCAACCATCACCACTGCAGGAAGTGGTGTAAAAGGCTTTGACCGGCTTCTTGATTTTTCAGAACGGATGTCCCCCCTGGGAAATGCCACCGCAGAAGAGTGCGCCGACTATTGCATTACCCTCTTCTCGGACCTCACACGGAAAGTAACCATGCAAAACCTTTTCCACGACGGGGGATTTTCTAGCATGGGAATGAGTATGAGGGCCCTGGAACAGTACGAAAAGGGAATGAACTGTCCTTGCGATGACGAGTCTCAGGCAGATGACCATAAGTACGACTGATCACCGTTTAAGAGATTTTAGTTTTTTTTAAGGGATTTTCAACCTTATTGAATATAGTTTTGTATACAAAAAAGCCATGAGAATTCCTGTTTTGGTTATGTCTTTTCTGGCAGCTTTGCCCTTTTCTGCCGGAGCACAAAAACCTGATAAAAGGGAAAAAACTCCCGATGAACAGATAAAAGTTGAACGGGAGTATGACAAAGATGGCAACCTGATCCGGTTCGACTCATTAAGGGTCTACAATTGGTCGGGTGACTCTGTTTTCAACTTTCCCATGGATAAAGGCTGGGAAAAACTTTTCGGTGGGGAAGAGATGTTCCGCAATTTCCGGGATTTCGGAAATGACTCCGTGCTGTTCCGTGATTTCCTTTTTCGCAACGATACCTCTTTTTTTATGGGCCCAAATTCATCATTTTTCCTCCCTCCGGGCTTTTTTATTCCTGACAGGAAAGGGCTGGATGAGTTACAGAAACTTTTTGACCGCTACTTTCAGGTACCTCCGAAGGGTGAATTTCCCGGATTCGAAAATCAGGAGATTCCTTTCCGGCTTTTCACAGATCCCGACCAACAAAAAGAGTGGGAGGAACTTCTTGAAAAACAGGAGCAGGAGATAAAGAATTTCCGCGAAAAATGGGAAAAGAAGAAGAAAATTCCCGGCACCGAAAAAATGTAGGTAATAGAGTATGAAATTAGATGACATCCGGAAAGAGTATACCGGGGGAGCTTTAATCCGCTCAGAGTCAGATGCCAATCCCCTCGTTTTTTTCACCAGTTGGATGCAACAGGCCATTTCCGCTCAAATCCCTGAACCCAACGCCATGGTCATTTCCTCCACCGGCGCAGATGGATTCCCCCAATCCAGGGTAGTTCTGCTGAAATCATTTGACGAAAATGGCTATGTCTTCTACACCAACTACCTGAGTCAAAAAGGGAAAGCCTTAATCCAGGATCCACGGACAGCCCTTTTGTTTTTCTGGCCGGAGTTGCAGCGACAGGTCAGAATCACGGGAACAGCATCCCTGACTTCCGAAGACGAGGCCACCGCATATTTCCATTCACGTCCGGAACAGAGCAGGCTGGGCGCCTGGGCATCGGAACAAAGCCGGGAAATTCCTTCAAGGGCCTATCTGGAAAAACGGCTTGAAGAATATGCCTCGCTTTATCCAGGCGGCACGGTTCCCAAACCTCCTCACTGGGGAGGTTACCGTGTGGCTCCTGTCCGTTACGAATTCTGGCAGGGAAGGGAAAACCGGCTTCACGACAGACTGGTATACCTGAAGGAGAACAATGAGTGGAAAATAACCAGACTGGCGCCCTGATGCCGGATGCCTTTAATTGTCAAAATCGAGATTGAATTTTTGCTTCAGCAGAGCAAGTGCGGCGTTTTTTTTCAGCATCTCTTCAAGTTTATCTGCATCGGTGTATATAATTCTTACAGCTGGTTCATTCACCACCTCTGTGACGACTTCCACTGATGAATTCTTAAGCTCCCGCCGCAGCCAGCCGATCAATTGAGGTTTGTAATCCCGGATAAGTTCCTCCTGGACCAGGTTGTCAAGCCTTAAAAAGATGGTGCCATCCGGTTTAAGCCGGGGTTTACGGTTCAGGGCCGATTTCAGGTTGGGACGGTCATTAAGGGTTTCCAGAACATCAGTCCACCTTGCCAGCAGCATCTCTTCCGTAAAAGTCTGATTTTCTGACGATCGGGAGAAGAAATGATGTTGTTCCTGTGCAGAAACCTTATCCCCGTTCATAGAGGTTCCCGCCATTGCCGATTTGATTGAAGGGCCGGAAATGTCAACGGACATTTTCCGGAGTGCAGGTTTTGCCGCAGGGGGCTGTGATTTCGGAATCCCCACCGGTGTAGCCACATTTCCGGCCGGGATCTGGCCAAAAATAGGTTCCAGTTGGTCCGGGTTGCCGTCGTCAGCTATTTTTTTTTTAAGGTAAGCTGGGCTATCCTGGCCAGCGTAAGTTCTATCGAGAGCCGCTTATTCTGACTGGTCTTGTACTGGTAATCGCACTCATTGCTGAGTTGAAGTGCATCGAGTAAAAAATCCTGCGGGGATAGGGCTGCCTGTACCTTGTATCTTTCCCTGATCTCACCCCCCACTTCAAGAAGCTGCACCGTTACAGGATCGCGTGAAACCATCAGGTCACGAAAATGACCGCTCAGGCCATTGATAAAATGTTGTCCTTCGAAGCCTTTTTCAAGCACTTCGTTGAAGATCATCAGGGCTTCGACCATCTGGTTTTTGAGAAAACAATCCACAAGCCTGAAATAATAATCGTAATCAAGTACGTTCAGGTTGGTAATGACGTCGTGGTAGGAAATTTCACGTCCTGAGAAACTTACAATCTGATCGAAGATGGTAAGGGCATCCCGCATCGCTCCGTCGGCTTTCTGGGCAATCACGTTCAGGGCCTCACTTTCAATGGTTACACCTTCTTCACGGGCCACAAAAGCAAGATGATTTACAATATCATTGATTTTGATCCGGTTAAAATCAAAAATCTGGCAGCGTGAGAGTATGGTAGGAATAATTTTATGTTTTTCTGTGGTGGCCAGAATAAACAAAGCATGACGCGGAGGTTCCTCCAGGGTTTTCAGAAAGGCATTAAAGGCATTCGGCGAAAGCATGTGTACCTCATCAATGATATACACGCTGTAACTTCCGATTTGGGGAGGTATGCGCACCTGGTCGATCAGGTTGCGGATGTCATCCACGGAATTATTGGATGCGGCATCCAGCTCGTGAATGTTGTACGACCGGTTGGTATTGAAAGCTGTACACGATTCACAGGCGTTACAGGCTTCATTGTCGGGAGTAAGGTTGCTGCAATTGATAGTTTTTGCGAAAATGCGGGCACAGGTGGTTTTCCCAACTCCGCGTGGCCCGCAGAAAAGGTATGAATGTGCCAGCTGCCTGCTTTTGATGGCATTCTTCAAAGTGGAAGTGATCGCATCCTGCGCCACTACTGTCCGGAACGAGCCGGGCCTGTATTTTCGGGCTGAAACAATAAAATTCTCCATATCTGCCGATGATGCTTCCTGAAAGGCCAAAGATAACGATTTCAGCCAAGGAGCTGCAAAAAAAATATCCATTTGGCCAAAGGTTTTGAACATTATTCCTCCCCCCGACGTTATGA
This sequence comes from uncultured Prolixibacteraceae bacterium, assembly GCA_964472165.1. Taxonomy (GTDB): domain Bacteria; phylum Bacteroidota; class Bacteroidia; order Bacteroidales; family Prolixibacteraceae; genus UBA1413. The sequence goes on from CAYYJE010000070.1 coordinate 5,343, forward strand.
GGATGTTCTTAAACATTTTCAAATGAAGAAGATTTTTGCACTTGTCATACTCCTCGCAGCAGTGGTTACCACCACGGCCCAGCCTGTTACTTTTCACCAGTTTAAAGTGAAGGGTATCGACGGGAAGGAACTTGATCTGGCCACCCTGAAAGGGAAAAAGGTCATGGTGGTCAATACGGCCTCCAAATGTGGATTCACCCCCCAGTACAAGACTTTGCAGGCACTTTATGAAACATATGGAGGTAAGAATTTTGAGATCATAGGATTTCCCGCCAATAATTTTATGAATCAGGAACCAGGCAGCAATGAAACGATCATGTCATTCTGTTCTGAAAATTACGGGGTTACCTTTCCGATGATGGAAAAAATTTCGGTTAAAGGAAAGGATATCCATCCGTTGTACCGGTGGCTGACTGAAAAATCAGCAAACGGGGTTATGGATGCGCCTGTGAAATGGAATTTCCAGAAGTTTCTGATAGATGGGGAAGGTCGCCTGGTGGATATGCTTCCGCCTGCAACCAAGCCCGACGATCAGAAAGTGCTTGATTGGCTGGCAGGAAAATAGTTCACAGAGTAAGCCCCCGCCGGTAGGTTTCCAGCGCACGCTCCCGTGCCGCAGCATGCTCAACGACAGGTCGCATATAACCTGTTGTTCCTGCCTCCGGAACCCAACGACGAACATAATCTCCCCCGGGATCAAACCTCCTTTGCTGAATTTCAGGATTAAACACCCTGAAGTAGGGCGCTGCATCACACCCGCAACCAGCAGCCCACTGCCAGTTGCCATTGTTGCTGGCCAGCTCATAATCGAGAAGTTTTTCGGCGAATACTGCTTCTCCCCATCGCCAGTCAATCAGAAGGTGTTTTGAAAGAAAGCTGGCGGTAATCATCCTCACCCTGTTGTGCATAAACCCGGTTTCGTTGAGTTCCCGCATCCCGGCATCAACCATGGGGTAGCCGGTCTCTCCCCTGCACCACCTTTCAAATTCCGTTTCGTGGTTGCGCCACGGTATATTGGCATACTGTTTTTTGAAAGGAGCATTTTCCACATAAGGGAAGTGTGCAAGAATGGAAGAAAAGAATTCCCTCCAGATCAGTTCATTCAGAAAAACCTGGCTGTGCTCCATGGCCTTCGCTGTCAGCTGCCTTATGCTGACAGTACCGAAACGCAGGTGTATGCCAATTCTGGAGGTAGCTGCCAAACCCGGAAAATCGCGGTATTGTTCATAATTCTCCATCAGACCGGTGGTTACAATTCTTTCCGGGAAATCTACATTCACTGCAGAGAATCCCAGTTCGGACAATTCCGGCATCCCCGATGGCTTCTCCTTCAGAAAACGTGCGGTTCTCCGCTCTGAAGGAAATCCCGCCAGCCCTTTCTCTTTCAGAAGAGCTTTCCACTTCCGGCTGTAAGGAGTGAAAACTGTATATGGAGAACCGTCGTCCTTCAAAATATCCTCTTTTTCAAAAATCACTTGGTCTTTGAAAGAGTGGAAGGAAATCCCTTTCCCGAGAAGCATCTTTTTGACCCTGTTGTCCCGTTCCAGGGCAAAGGGTTCATAATCCCTGTTGCAAAACAAAGCGTGAACGGAGTAAATGCCGGTAAAATAGTCAAATGCCTCCAGGGGAGTTCCATGGTAAAAAAGCAGCGTGGTGCCCATGGCTTCCAGCTCCCTCTTCAGCGACTCCAGTTCACGGTAAATAAACTGAAGCCGGGCATCCTTCCGCGAAGGGAGCTTTTCGAGGATCAGCGTGTCAAAAACGAATACCGAAAGAACAGGCAGACCTGAATCAAGGGCGGCATAAAGGGCGGCATTGTCGAAAAGCCTAAGGTCCCGGCGAAACCAGAAGAGGTTGATTTTTTGTTTCATGGATTTATTATGAGGCTGCCACAGTAGCTGCCCGTCTGACAGCCATGGCTTTTTGAACGGCTTTTACCACAACCAGCGACTGATCCACCGGTTCTGACGAAAGATTACTCTCCCTGAATTGCTTAATTTTATTCCTGGCAGATTTTCGCATGGTTCTTTCAGGGTAAATGCGCCTGAGCAGTCCGGAAGAATCCGTCAACAGCAAAAGGAAAATCTCCTCCGGGCTGTCTGAAGGTTGGTTAATCACTCTTTTTATCCTGTCAATTAACTGCATCACATGGTTACCAGGCAGCAGAAACGGTTTGTTCCACCGGAAAAAGAGAAACCTTTGCTCCTTCAGCCTGATTTCATGCTTCTGGACCAACGACCGGTATACCTCGCCTTTAATTCTTTTCATCGATATCCTGTATGATGTAAGCCAATGGTCGATCTTACGCGGATTCCCTGACAGCGCCATCCTGTCGAGAAGGTATTGGTGAAGGGGAACCGTGGTTTGTGGCTGAAGGATTTCTGCCCGACCGTCAATCAGGCGTATATTTCCCGCCATGGCCATTTCAAGAAAGGCAGCACCCGCAACCATCAGATCGATCACCGGATAAAGTGCGGAAATTCCGCCCTTCTCCTTCCGCACGGCCAGCAAGAGTATTTTTTCACTGAGGGTGAGTTGGTTTTCCATACTGTAAAGTTAATGCCATTAATTTTCTTTACCCATGAATGCCGCGAAAAAAAAACTTCTCCATGAGGCCAAAAAAGCTAATTTTGAAAAAAAAACAATGCGAAAAGGATTTGCCAGCGACAACAATGCAGGAATTCATCCCCTGATTTTACAGGCTATAGCAGATGCGAATAAAGGACACGTTCCTGGGTATGGGCATGATCCCTACACAGAAGAAGCCGTTGAATGCTTCCGGGAGGTGTTTGGATCCGATACAGGAGTATACTTTGTATTTAATGGGACAGGAGCCAACGTGCTGGGATTATCCGCAATCACACAAAGCTACAATTCTATCATTTGCGCTGAAACAGCTCATATTCAAACCGATGAATGCGGTGCACCCGAAAAATTAACAGGATGTAAGTTACTTGCGGTGGACTCTGCCGACGGGAAGATCACCCCTGAAAAAGTGGAACAACATCTTGAAGGATTCGGGTTTGAACATCATTCACAACCCGGGGTTATTTCAATTTCTCAGGTTACCGAAATGGGAACCCTTTACCAGCCTGAAGAGATCAGGGCGCTGTCCGTTCTGGCCCACCGCCACGGGATGCTCCTTCACATGGACGGAGCCCGCATCAGCAATGCGGCCGTGGCACTCGACATGCCTTTCCGGGCTTTCACAAGAGATTGCGGCGTGGATGTCCTTTCCTTCGGAGGCACCAAAAATGGAATGATGATGGGTGAAGCAATCCTTTTCTTCAATCCATCGCACTGTACCGCAGTTCCATATCTGAGAAAACAAAGTATGCAGCTGAACTCCAAGATGAGATTTGTCGGCGCCCAATTCATTGCCTATTTCAGGGATGATCTTTGGAAAAAAAATGCGACCCACTCCAACCGGATGGCAAGGATTCTGGCGGCAGAAATCAACAGGATTCCGGAGATCAGGCTCACGCAAAAAGTGGAAGCCAATGGTGTTTTCGCCATTGTACCCCGGGAGATCATCCCCGAACTCCGTGAAAAATATTTCTTTTACATGTGGAACGAACAAATTTCCGAGGTCCGCTGGATGACGTCATATGACACCACGGAAGAAGAAATCCACGGTTTTACAACCCTTATCAAACAATTACTTTCCCGATGACCCTGTTCAGATACTATCCGGAAAACCATTCGTCCCAAAATCCTGAGCTGGAGAAAAAAATCTTCAGACATAGTTTTTTGTTTGCCATCTTTTTTATCGTCGTTTTCTGGATCGTGCTGGCCTTGCAGGAATTTTTCGACCTTGATTTATACAAAGGCGGCATCTATCCCCATCACTGGAAAGGATTGCCGGGCATCCTTTTGTCACCTTTCATTCATTCGGGTTATAAACATTTGGTTTCCAATTCAGTATCCTTCTTCATCCTGCTTTTTGCGCTGGTATATTTTTACAGGAAGATCTCGTACCGGATTTTCTTTCAGATCTTTTTGCTTTCCGGGATATGCGTTTGGATTGCCGGGCGGGAATCATGGCATATTGGAGCAAGCGGCGTGGTTTACGGCCTGGCTGCATTTCATTTTACGAGCGGGGTGATTCGCAACGATGTGAGGCTGCTGGTTATTTCGGTGGTGGTGGTCTTCCTGTATGGTGGCATGATCTGGGGAATGTTGCCCCTGAAACCAGAGATATCGTGGGAATCTCATTTATGGGGAGGAGTTTCCGGGGTGTTGCTGGCATTTTATTACCGGAAATTCCGCCTCCGCAGGGAAAAGTTTGATTGGGAGGAAGAACCTGAAGGGGAACCGGATCAGGAGATGCCTGAAAATGTGAATGTCACCGGTCATCCGGTGTTCGGAAATTCCATCCCGACAACAGGGATTCACAATGAGCCGGAACAGGAAGACCAAGTAATCGATTGAAAAAAGAAGACATGGGCATTCAATACCTAAAAAAGTAGTACATTTGCGCACATTAATGAAAGAAGTTCTACATCCATGATCAGCAGACGGACAATCAGGATCAAAGTACTCCAGATCCTTTACGCATATTATTCTTCTTCCGATAAGTCCATCTCCGGCACCGAAAAGGAACTTAATTTTTCCCTTGGCAAATCATACGACCTCTATTATTATCTGATGGCCTTGCTGTTGGAGATCGCCGATTTTGCACAGAGGAAGATCGATACCAACATGTCGAAACTGGTGCCTTCCTTCGAAGATTTGCATCCCAATACCAGTTTCGTAGATAACCGGATTATACAGTTGCTTCGAAAAAACAGAAGGTTGCAGGCATACCTGAACCAATCGAAGCTTACCTGGGTAAACCATCCGGAACTGATCAGAGAACTGTACGCTTTCCTCACCGAATCGGAGTTTTACAGGGAATATCTGAGCACCCCGGAGCACTCATTTTGGGATGAACGCAAATTTGCGGAAAAGGTATTTCAGAATATCATCCTCGTTTCGGAAGATTTGCACATTGTTTTGGAGGAGGAGAGCATTTACTGGAACGACGACATTGACCTGGTGGTGGCCATGATCCTGAAAACACTGAAGAATTTTAACGAGGATTCCGATGAAAACCAGCCGCTTCTTCCCAAATATAAAGATGCAGAAGATGAGGAGTTTTCACGTGACTTGTTCAGAAAAAGCATCATCAACCATGATGAACTCCGTGATCTGATTAACCTCCACTCCAGCAACTGGGATCTTGAAAGAATTGCTTTCATGGACATCCTGATCATGCAGCTTGCACTCACTGAATTTTTGTACTTCCCGTCGATTCCCACAAAGGTTACACTGAACGAATACATCGAATTGTCGAAATATTACAGTACTGACAAAAGCAGGAATTTCATCAACGGAATACTCGATAAGTCACTCAAGGAGTTAAAAACGGATCACCGGGTAATTAAAACCGGCAGAGGGTTGATTGGCGAAACCGGGTAATCTGATGCAGAAGCTGGGATTTAATGTAATCTTTTATCAATAACTTAAAATTCAAAAATTATGAACTATTTATTAATGGCACAACCAGCGGGAACAGAATCCAATCCCTGGATGACTTTTATGCCCTTGCTGTTCATTATGGTGATATTTTATTTTTTTATGATCAGGCCTCAGATGAAACGGCAGAAAGAACTGCAGGCTTTCAGGAGCAGTCTTGCCAAAGGCGACAAAGTTGTCACCACTGGCGGAATTTATGGCAAGATCATGGAAATCAAGGACAATCATGTGATCATGCAGATCGACGACAACGTCAACATCAGGGTGGACAAGGCGGCGATTATCAAGGACATGAGCGATGCTGCCCCACAGCGGTAATACAGGATGTGAAAGAAACCAGGGCTGGCAGTTTGCCGGCCTTTTTTTTGTTAATTCCCCAGCTCCTTATACCTTTGTTACGGGTAAGGCCGGGAGAGCCAGCCTGAAATAACAGTACGCAAAATGAAACCGTCGGACGAAAAAGAAGCGTCAGTGCAGTCCGGGACCTCAAGCCCGGTGACCATGCCCGGTGACCGGTCGTGGGTGATTTTTATCATTTGCCTGGTCATCGCAACCATCCTTTGGTTTTTGAATGCGCTGAGCAAAAACTACACCGCCACCATACCCCACCCTGTACAATTCGCCGAGCTGCCGATTGGGAAATTCATCATTAATAATCCGCCCGGGAAACTTAACCTGAAAATTTCAGCACATGGTTTCGCGCTGATACGTTACAAAGCGGGCAGATCATTCTCTCCACTGGTATTGAATGTATCAGAACTTATCGAAGAGACTCCGCAGGCATCCCAGGGGATCTATGTCATTCCAACGAGTAACCTCAGGGAGAAGATTTCCTCCCAGCTTAACTCCGAACTGCAACTGCTGGACATCTCTCCCGGAGTCTTCACGCTTGCCTTCGACAGTTTGGGGATCAAGCAGGTGCCGGTAGCACCCGGGGTTCAGCTCGACTTCAGAAACCGTTTCGGGTTGTTGTCCGACATTGTGTTTACACCCTCCAGGGTCACCATTACCGGCCCCAGGAATGTCATCGATCAAACTGACACCATTTATACCGTTCCCAAAACATTCAGAAACCTCGAAACCTCATTTATTCAGGAAATCGCATTAGTGGTTCCCCTGCAAATCATGGCGGAACCCGGGAAAGTAGTTATGTCAGTTCCTGTGGATGAGTTTACGGAGAAGAAAATCAATGTTCCCGTTTGGGTAGAGAACCAACCTGACAATCTCAAAATCAGACTTTTTCCCCACGAGGCGGAAATCAGCTTCAGTGTGGGTTTAAGCCGGTACGAACTCATCAAAGAGGAGGACTTCGGGCTTTATGTTTCTTACGAGGAGATCTCAAAAAAACTACAAGTTCTTGCAGTGAAGGTCAGAAAATTACCGGCAGGGATTAAATCCGTGAAAATATTTCCTGAAAATGTCGAATACCTCATTGAAAAACAGTGACCTTCCCCCCGCTATTGGCATAACAGGAGGTATCGGAAGCGGGAAGTCACTGGTTTGTGAAGTCTTCAGGAATCTTGGGATCCCGGTTTTTGAAGCTGACGCAGTTGCAAAAAATCTATATCTCACCGACCTCTCCCTCAAAGAAGAACTGGTCAGAACTTTCGGGGAAGCAGTCTATTTTTCCGACGGAAAGGTTAACAGAAAATACCTTGCTTCGGTAATTTTCACCCGGCCAGAGGCACTGGAGCAAGTGAACAGGCTTGTACATCCCCGTGTAAGGGACGCATTTCACAATTGGCATAAAATCCAAACGGCTCCCTTCGTGTTGCACGAGGCAGCGATCCTGTTTGAAAGCGGATTGTACAGGATGATGGATGCCACCATTCTGGTCACTGCACCCGGGGAGCTGCGCATACGAAGAGTCATGAAACGGGACCATATCTCCAGGGAACTGGTGCTGGACCGTATGAAACACCAGTGGGATGAGGCCAAAAAAGAAAAACTGGCCGACTACATCATCTGCAATGATGAGGTGCATCCATTGCTGGAACAGATTTTAGATATCGATCAAAAAATAAAAGCACATGGGAAGTTTTGCTAAATGGATAGGTGGTGGCCTGGGATGGGCTGTTGGCGGACCACTGGGAGCCCTGATCGGTTTTACCATCGGGTCAGTGGTCGACGGCACCACGGTAATCACCCGTGATATGCAGGGAGAGGGAACCCGGACCACCTCCGGAGGGTATGTGATGAGCCTTCTTGTGCTGGTAGCGGCCATCATGAAAGCCGACGGCAAGGTCATGCGGTCGGAGCTCGATTATGTGAAGAGTTTCCTGAAGCAGAATTTTGGAGAAGAATCAGCTGCCGAAGCTGCGGTTGTGTTGCGCGACCTCCTCAACCAGAACATCCCGGTTGCCGATGTGTGCCATCAGATCTCCCGTCATATGAATTATTCCGCCCGTCTCCAACTGATTCACTTCCTGTACGGAATTGCCCAGTCAGACCAGGCAGTAAGCCCCGGGGAACAGCAACAGATTGAATTTATCGGGAAAAATATGGGCATTTCCGGCGACGACATGGAGTCGATCAAGGCAATGTTCATTAAAGACACGGGGTACGCCTACCAGATTCTGGAGATCGAACCCACCGCCACCGATGATGACGTGAAGAAAGCTTACCGTCGCATGGCCATGAAATACCACCCCGACAAACTTGCAAACCTGGGAGAAGAGATCCAGAAAGCAGGAGAGGATAAATTCAGGATGGTGAATGAAGCGTATGAAACCATTAAGAAAGAACGGAACCTGGTCTGAAAAGCCCATAGCCCGGGAAAACTCCGGATAAGTGCAGGACAATACGCCTCCGCAGGTTATTGTCAGCTTTTCCCCTCCATGTCCAGGCCGGAGAAATCTACAAATTCGTTCAGATCATCCTTTGCAGGACGATCCAGATCCGGACGATCGGCCTGGTTGGCCTTGATATAATCGAACATCTCCTTCATTGCCTCTGAAAAATTCTCAAAATCTTCCTGATAGAGGAAAATTTTGTGCTTTTCATAGGTGAAATTCCCGTCGTTTTCAAACTTCTTCTTGCTTTCGGTGATGATCAGGTACATTTCGCTGCCCCTGGTTTGTTTCACGTCAAAGAAGTAAGTCCGTTTGCCTGCCCTGATCACTTTTGACTGGATGTCCTGATTGAAATTACTGCCCTGGTCATCCCTTATCTCATGCTTTTCCAAATCTGTCATAATGTCAATAATCTCCGATTCAGTTAATGAGTCAAATTTCATAATAATAATTCACAAAATTCACCAAAAAACCGGGAAAATGAAAAAAATCACCGGAGCGGTTCACCACGTTGCTTTTTCGCTGCTGTCAGGGTATTCATCAGCAGCGACACCCTGGTCATTGGCCCCACGCCTCCGGGAACCGGGGTTATCCATGCACATTTCGGGGCGACCTCTTCGAAGCATACATCGCCTTTCAGTCTGAATCCGTTTTTGGCCGAAGGATCAGGAACCCTGGTGGTGCCCACATCTATCACCACTGCACCCTCTTTTACCATGTTACCTTTTACAAATCCTGGAACCCCGATGGCTGCCACCAGTATGTCGGCCTGCGCGCAAATTTCTTCAAGGTTGGCTGTCCGGCTGTGGGCCACTGTTACCGTAGCATTGACACTTTTGTGTGACATCAGAATGCTGAGCGGTCTTCCCACGATGTTACTCCGGCCGATTATCACACAATTTTTGCTGCTGGTCTCAATATTGCACCGTTTGAGCAACTGAACAATTCCGAAAGGGGTGGCGGAAACAAACGAGGGAATGCCCAGCACCATACGGCCCACATTGACAGGATGGAACCCATCCACGTCTTTGGAGGGATCAATTGCCTCGATGATTTTCCGCTCCGAAATGTAAGATGGAAGGGGCAACTGAACGATAAAACCATCGATTCCGGGATCATTGTTGAGTGCCGACACTCGTGAGAGGAGCTCGTCTTCGGTGATCCCGCTCTCAAATCTGAAGAGGGAGGAGGTGAAACCTACTTCCTCGCAATCTTTGATTTTATGGGCCACATAGGTTTCGCTGCCACCGTCGTGACCTACCAATACGGCTGCCAGATGAGGAATTTTTCCTCCTGCTTCCCTGATCTTTTTAACCTCTGCCGCAATCTCCAGCTTAATTTCAGCAGCAATTCTTTTTCCGTCAATTATTTGCATTTTCTCCTTCATTATACTATTCATCCGAAATCCGCAATCCGCAATCCGCAATCCGCAATCCGCAATCCGATCACCTTCTTCCCTGCCGGATATTTCCCATCATATTCTGCAGATTCTTCCCCTGGGCTACCATTTTCATCATCTTACTGGTTTCGGTAAATTGTTTCAACAACCGGTTAACTTCCTGAATATTGGTACCCGAGCCATCTGCAATTCTTTTCCGGCGGCTCCCGTTCATCAGCGACGGATTTTCCCTTTCTGCAGGAGTCATGGAATGGATAATTGCTTCAATATGCTTGAAAGAGTCATTGTCAAGGTCGATATTTTTCAAAGCCTTTCCCATTCCGGGAATCATGGACGCCACATCCTTCAGGT
>CAYYJE010000071.1:0-15313 GCA_964472165.1 uncultured Prolixibacteraceae bacterium
GACAAGTATATGAAATCTGCCCTGATCCAGTACGAACTGGGTGTTATCGGAGATATGCCGGTGTTTCACACCCCGATAGACATGTACTCCAACATCGAAAACGGCAAAGGGATCTTCGGATCATACACAATCAGCCAGTTTGACATAACTACTCCATAAAAACACAGAATTGTGATTGCTTTTATGTAATAAAATCAGCTTAAAAATTTTACACCTATGAAGACCTTAAAAATCGTCGCAATTTTCGTTCTGACAGTAACATTGCTCTCTGGCTGCGGTATCCATACCGCATTGGTCGGAAACCTGAACAGCAATGTGACCAGCGTAGAACTGAGCAAGAACAATTTTAAAGTGCTGGAAAGAATCAGCGGAACCTCCTCAGCAACCTATATCATGGGGATTGGAGGATTGTCAAACAAAGCACTTATTGAGAAAGCAAAAGCCGACATGTTGTCGCGAAATGATCTGACCGGCGGCTCAAAAGCCATTGTCAATATGACGGTTGAGGAACATATTGCCGTTTATTTCATTATTCATTGTGTGAGGACGGTCACCGTGAGTGCTCACCTGATTGAATTCACCGAATGATATTTATATCCGGGTGACCTGTCTGAAAGCTCCTGGTTTTTTGTTGTTGAACCCACCACGAAACTGTAAAATGAAGCGTTGGTTAAATCGCAAATCACGGATTGTACTGGTCGCTGGTTTGGTTTTGCTGATTGCCAATCAAACCGGTGCCCAGTCAGGGCGGATGGTTACCCTCTCCGGAGTGGTGACAGATCAAACCAGCGGGGAACACCTGGCCGGGGCTTCCCTGTATTTGCCTTCTCTTCAAAGGGGAACCTCCTCCAACGCCTATGGGTATTACGCGCTTAACCTGCCTTCCGGCCGTTATTCGCTGGAAGTCTCCTTTGTGGGGTATGGCAAAGTAAAAGCCGTTATTGCCCTTTCGGGGGATTCCGTGAAGGACTGGAAACTGACGCCCGGGATAGAAGTGGAGGAGGTCAGCGTTTCAGCCCACAGAAGGGAGAACACGCTGGTCAATTCAGTCATGCCAGGGGTTTATTACCTCTCTTCCCGCAGCATCGAACTTTCCCCTTCGCTGCTTGGGGAGTCGGATGCCCTGAAGACCATCCAGCTTCTGCCCGGCGTGAAATCGGGGAACGAAGGCACCTCGGGAATCAATGTCAGAGGCGGATCCCATGACCAGAACCTCATTCTTCTCGACGGCGTGCCTGTGTATAACACCAACCATCTTTTCGGGTATCTATCCACTTTTAATACCGATGCCATCCGTGATATCCGCTTTTTCAAGGGCGGGATCCCTGCCCGTTACGGGGGAAGACTCTCCTCGGTGGTCGATGTGGCCATGAAGGAGGGGAATATGAAAGAGGCTGGAGGACAGATCGCCCTCAGCCCGGTTTCCGGAAGGGTCATGCTGGAAGGGCCGCTGAAAAGGGATGTCGCTTCCTTTATGGTTTCCGCACGTCGGTCATGGGTTGACATTCCCCTGCGGATTGAACAACTGATTTCGGGTGACCCCGAAACCCTGGGCTATGCCTTCTATGACATCAACGCAAAGGTCAACTGGATCATCAATCCGCGTAACAGGATTTTTCTGAGCCACTATCAGGGAAGCGACGGTTACTTTGTAAATGATAAAGATTCCTCCGGAACCGATCGGTACAGCTTCAGCTGGGGTAACCACACCTCGGTAGCGCGATGGAACCTGGTAATTTCACCCCGTCTCTTCGCCAATACATCAGTATACCACAGCCTTTACCGTTTTAAGGAGCAGTTCGAAAACAGCGGCAAACAGAAAACCGGGCAATACACCCGCAGCGGACTCCGCGAATTTACGGTGAAAAGCGATTTTGACCTGTCGATGACCGGACATGCCGTCAAATTCGGATACCAGCTCTCATGGCAATCTTTTTCCCCCGAACTGACAAGCGTTTCTGGATACACCACCGGAATCGCCCAGGCCGCAGTGCCGGAAGCAGAAGCTAGGTCCCTTTCATTTTACGGTGAGGATGAATTCGTCCTAAGCCCTCAAGTCAGTGCCAATGCCGGGTTGCGGCTGCTGACCTACCATTCGGGCCACAAGACGGCCTTTTACCCGGAACCCCGGCTGTCGGTCAGGGTGACTCCCACTGACCAGACAAACCTGAAAATGTCGGTTCAGCGGATGGTTCAAACGGTGCACCTGCTCACCAATAACGCCCTCAACATGCCCACCGACCTTTGGGTGACGGCAGGCGAAGAATCACTGCCCTGCGAAGCCTGGCTTTTTGACATGGGATTCAACACCTCTTCCGGCAAGGGTTGGACCGTTGAAGCCGACATCTATTACAAACCCATGACGAACCTGCTGGAATACAGGCCGGGTGTCATTCTCCAGTCGGGATCCGGAAAATCATGGGAGGAGCTGACAGTGACGGGGAAGGGCCTTAATTACGGCGCAGAAATCATGGTGGAGAAATCCACAGGCCGTTTCACGGGGTGGGCCGGATACTCCCTGTCGTGGGCAAAACGAAAATTTACTGAAATCAACAACGGCCGCTATTTTCCTTTCAAGCACGACCGTCGTCATGACTTTTCCCTGCTGGCCAACTACCGGATCAGGGAAACCTCTGTCAAACAGAATCTCCTGACCATGGCCTTTGTGTTTGCCTCCGGGAATGCCATCACCATCCCCGATGAACACATTCAGGGGGTGTTGCTGCCCGGGCTGGACAAAGACTTTCCATACCTCGACCACTTCAGCTGGTACGAATCATTCCCCCATCCCAACAACTACCGGATGCCTCCCTTTCATCACCTCGACCTGGCTTATGCATCGACGAAGAAATTAAAACACGACCGTGAAAGGTGCTGGAAATTCTCAGTCTACAACATATACAACCGGCTGAATCCTTACTTCTATTATAAACAAAACGATTCCTTCAAACAGATCTCCATGCTCCCGGCCATACCTTCCGTATCCTGGTCGTTGAAATTCTGACATGTCTCAGCCATAATTCTGATGTTGAGAAGGCTACAAAAGAAAAATTTGTTTTTGGATGAATGATGTCGTAACTTTAATAGGATTTAGACATACCTGCATTTAAAAAATCATCAAAATGAAAATGTGATGGAAAATGAAATGAAAATTAACTTCGAGGTGACAATCAATCCGGATTTGCAGGAAGTACCGGCTGAGCTGGAAAGACTGTTTTCTTCCGTTGACAAAAGTGTGATGGATACCGATGAATTTTTTCTGCAAACAGTGGACCTTGTCAAAGATTTGCTGGTGACTGCAGCAGTCAAAATGAAGATGAATAACGAAGAATTCGAACTGATCAATCCTTTCACCCTTGAAGAATTGAACCGGATAAACCATCGGATTGTCGAAAATTGGAAGGGTGCCATCGAATACAGGGGAAATCAGAAGATATTTGTACCGCCCATCAGGAATACGTAAGATCCTGAATTCCGGGGAGCCTTATTTTTCCCCGGCTCTTCGGTTAAGTATACTTATTTATCCCTCTCCATGGCAGCATTTCATGACCAGAAGCACAGGCAGCCGGGAAAGTTCAAACTCATTCTGGTACCTCCTGTGCTGAATCTGTTTTATAAGACACATTTTTACGATAATTTTCCGCTTGGGTTATTCTCTCTCGCTTCCGGGTTGATAAACAATGGTTTCGATCCGGAAATATATTTTCCTTCGAAACGGTTGCTCTGCGATGAGGATTATTCCAGTGTGGCATCTGAAATCCTTGATTCAAATCCTCAGGTAGTTGGTTTTTCCACCTGGTGCATCACTTATCCCGCTTCACTGCTCATTGCCCGCAGGATTAAAACCTTCAATCCTGCCACCCAGATTGTGTTCGGAGGTCCCCAGGCTTCATTACTCGGAGAGGAAACCCTTCAGGAATTCAGTTTTGTGGATTATATTTTGACTGGGGAGTGTGATTATACCTTTCCTGCATTCCTGAAACTGCTGGAAAACGGCACCGGAAAAAGCAGTTTAATGTCGATCCCCGGACTGTTTTTCAGATCTGAATCCGGATCAATCATCCGGAATAATCCGGCTATCCCGGTTCAGGATCTTGATGCATTGCCTGTTCCTTCTTATGATTTGGCAATTCACCCGGATTACCTCTCCTTCGAAGTCGGAAGAGGATGTCCTTTCAAATGCACCTATTGCACTACCAGTGTTTTTTTTTCCAATACATACCGGACTAAATCCGCCGACAGGATTATCCGGGAAATGGATCTGGCTTATGACCGGTACAAAATAAGCCGTTTCAGTTTCACACACGACATGTTCACCTTGAACAAAAAGTTCATCACCGAATTATGCAATAAATTGATAGACAAACAACACCGGCAAAACAGAAGTTATACCTGGAACTGCTCGGCAAGAACTGATACTGTTTCGGAGGAACTGTTGAAAATGATGAAAAAAGCAGGTTGTAAGGAAATCTTCTTTGGTATCGAAACGGGATCTGAAAAGATTCAGAAATCGATCGGGAAAGGCCTGGATATTCAGGATGCGATTCAAATTACAGCGATCTCTGCCAAATTGGGTTTTAAGGTTTATACTTCATTTATTCTCGGTTTCCCGGACGAACAGGAAGATGATGTCGAAAAGACCCTGAAGTGCATTTTCCAACTTGCCACACAGGGGTGTATTGTACAGATGTCTGAACTGGCCTTTCTGCCGGGAACTCCCCTTTACCGGCAACACTCCGGAGAGTTGAAATTTGACGGCAGGTACTCTGATTTTGCAGATTGCCTTTGCAGTTTTGCAGAAATCCAGCTTATCTTAAAATATCCTGAAATTTTCAGTGCTTTTTATTATCTGCCTGTGAAAGCTTTCAGCAGGGACGAACTCTTTTATTTGCAGGAATTGGTCAACCATCTGGGCGACTTCGTCAATACACTGTTTCTGCTGCGTGGCCAGTTGAATTCCGTTGTCAGAAAGGATGCCCTGCTTGTGGTTTTCCGGCAATATTTTGAGGAAATGAAGACCCATACCGAACGGGGCGCACCTTTGATTACTTTTTTGATAAAAAAACTGCAGTGCTTTGCTCTTTCCTGCTGCCTTCCGGAGTTGAATCCCCTTTTCGCCGATGTTTTTAGTTTTGAGTCAGCAAGAGCCCTGATGATGGGGCGATTTGCCCGGTGGCAATTGGTCCGTCCGGGATCTGACACCCAAAAAAAGAGTCTCCCTCTGTCCATAAAGCCCATTTCAATGGTTTCCACACCTCACTGGCAACTTCTGACAACCTCTTACCGGCTGGAATCAATACTTCCGGCTGAGAACGGCTGGAAGATCCACAATCAGAAGGCCAGAATAGGAATTTGTCATTATGTGGTGGCCGCATTTTCCGAAAGAGAATGCGACTATTTAAAAATCAGCGACCAGAAATATGCACTCCTGATGAAACTCGCTGATGATAAGTCAGATGAGAATTTGCATCAATTGTCAGGTTTTAAGCCGGGGCATGTATTGAATCCTTTCTGGAAGAAAATGGCTGAACGCGGTGTGGTGGAGATATATTGATGAAAAGATATTTATACATATTTTCATTTTTCCTTTTGCTGACATGCCCGGTTCGCATGAAAGCCGGCCTGCCCATTCATACAGGTTCCGTCGTTACGGATCATCGCGGGAGCGAACCAGGGGAACAGGAGTCTGACACGGCAAATATCAGGTTGCTCTATTCCCTTGCCAAGGAAAACATCAATAAAAATCCTGTGATTGCAGAAAATTATGCAGAGAAAGCCCTTCAACTGAGCAGAACCATCAAATCGAGAGAATTTATCGCTTTGGGATGTTTTCTGCTTGGATCAGTAAAACTGGGTTTAGGGGAATATGTGGAGGCCGAGAAATACCTGAGCGAAGGGTTATCCAACTTTTCAAGGAAGAATAAAAAGCAGGAAATTGCAGCTACCTTTAACAGTCTGGGGATTTTACACGATGAACTTGGGAATTTTGACAAGGCATTGGAATATTATCAAAAAAGCATAGAAATATTCGGCAAACTGGACAGAAAGGATGTTGTTTCGATTATAGAATTAAATGTCGGGGAGATTTACTCGGAGTTGGGAAGAACGGAAGAAGCCGATGAACTCTTTACCCGGCTCATCGGGTTTTTCCAATCCGGGAAGGATACGATGAATCTGATCCCTGCATATATCCGGAAGGGAGAAATATTTTTGTCAAAAAACAAGTTGGATTCAGCGGCATACTATGCCAGGAAAGGGCTTTCATTATCCGAAGATTACAGCAATGCCAAAGAACTGATTGATTCATATTTCCTCCTGGGCAAAGTTTTACTTTCGGCCAATCAAATCAACGAATCCAATGATTCTTTTTTCAAAGCACTGGAACTGGCCGACTCCCTTAATTCCAGAAGGGATATTGCTGTGATTGCAAAATCTATGAGTGAGAATTTCTTAACCATGGGAGATTCAGTAAAGGCCTACGCATTTCTTACCCGCAATAATTATTATGAAGGGGAGTTCCGGAAAGAGGAAACTTTGAAGAATATTGCAAAAAGGGAACTTGAAGAACAATACCGGATATCAAGGAACCGGACCCAGATGTTTTATCTTTCAATGATCAGTTTACTGATATCGATTATGTTGATCATTGCGGTTTACCGGAATTTCAGGATAAAGCAAAAAGCCAACAAGCTTTTGGTGCAAATGGATGAATTGAAGTCCCGGTTTTTCTCCGATCTGACCCATGAATTCAGGACACCACTCACCCTGATTCTCGCTCCCCTCGAAGAAATGCTTTCCGCTGGGGCGAAAAAAAATCCTTCCCGAAGTGAACTGAAAATGATGCAAAGAAATGCCGGTCATTTGTTAAACCTGGTCAATCAAATGCTGGATCTTGCCAAACTGGATGCCAAAAATCTGAAACTCGACCTCACGGAAAACGACTTCGTCGCTTTCTTCAAGGTCAGGGTCCTGTCATTTTCCTCCCTGGCATCCTCCAAGGGGATTAAATTCTCCTATTCTGTTCCCGGGAAACCGCTGAAAACTTTATTTGATGCCGATAAACTGGAGAAAATAATCAATAACCTGCTTTCGAATGCGATAAAATTCACCGGTGCCGGCGGAGAAGTGAAATGTGTTTTGGAGATTGTGGATAAGGCCAGGGCGATGATTCGTTTTTTTGTGGAGGATACCGGAACCGGTATTTCCAACGATGAACTCGGGAAGATTTTTGACCGTTATTACCAGGTCGAAGGATCTATGCGGTCAGGTACATTCGGAACAGGCATCGGGCTCTCCCTCACCAGGGAACTGGTCCGGCTGATGCATGGCGAAATTCATGCGGAGAGTGAGCCGGGCTGCGGATCCAGATTTACGGTCACCCTGCAACTTGGAAAAACCCACCTTGGCATTGACGAATATGCGATCCTGAAAAGAATCATACCTCCATCAGCCGGTGAAGGAATGAGGCCGGAAGGGGCGGAAAAACTTCCGGGCAAATCTGATGTTACGCCTGAAAGGAAAGAAGGAAGGAGTGATCTCCCGGTCGTCCTGATTGTCGAAGACCAGGAAGATATCCGGAATTACCTGGCCGGGCATATTGGTGACCACTTCAGGGTACTGGAGGCAGAAAACGGGGTACTGGGGCTCAGGGCAGCCATTCAGTACGTCCCCGATCTTGTGATAACTGATCTGGTCATGCCGGGGATGGATGGCCTGGAAATGTGCGGAAAGTTGAAAGAAGATGAACATACCAGTCATATTCCGGTAATCATGCTGACCGCCAAAACGGATCTCAGCGACAGGTTAGCCGGCATCGGGACAGGTGCCGATGCCTACCTTACCAAACCATTCCATATTCAGGAAGTACTGCTGGTGATCCGTAAAATGGTTGAACAACGGAAAAAACTGAGGGAAAGATTCAGTACGAATATAAAACTGGAACCCGGGGATATTGCCATCACCTCTGCCGATGAAAAGTTTCTCACACGAGCCCTTGCTGTTATTGAAGATCACCTGGGGGACCCTGGATTCGATGTCAATACCTTCCGGAAAGAGATGGCCATGAGCCGAATGCAGCTTTTCAGAAAACTTAAAGCGCTGACCGATCAGGCTCCCGGTGATTTTATCCGCATCATCAGGTTAAAACGGGCAGCCAGGCTGATCGAAGAGGGGTTTGGGAATATTGCCCAAATCACCTATGAAGTGGGCTTCAACAATCCATCCCATTTCGCCAAAAGTTTCAAGGAATTGTTTGGGATTCTTCCTTCCGATTACGCAAAAAAGGCAAATCAGGTCAAATCCATATAACGAAGGCGTCGTTATATGGATTTGACCTGATTAACAGATTATTGTGTTCATTTGTTGTATACGCATTTTCCGGGTTTGTTACACCTGTTTCATAATCCGGGATTTCTGTGGTATTGCACTGCCTTTTTAAAATGAATTGATTTCCGGTAAGATACCTGACCTGCATCATAAGGGATCAACGGGGTAGATTTGCCCCATCCTCCCATGGTACATTTACATCAGTGATCAAAGCAAAAATTAACGGAATGTAAAACTTAAGTCAGGAGGAAAAACAATGAAAACACATGTCTCACACGAAATCAGAAATCACCGTTTGGCCGGGTTCGCCATGATCGTCTCGGTAATGAGTATCTTAGCCTACCGTACATGGGATTTTCCCATTTCACACCCTGTATTTCAGTCACAAGCCGGAAACAGGTTAAACATCTCAGCGGCTGCTCCGGCACGCCCTGAACTCAAAGCGGAGGCCTACACGATACATTCTTCACTCCCGGCACCGGCAGATGTTACAGAAAATAACGGTGCCGCACCGAAAAGTATGTACCGCGTTGCCGGAACCTTTACTGTCGCTGAACTGATCGAATTTGCCACTCCTGAAACCGAAGAGGCACTTAAGCTTGAAGATTGGATGATGGACGCGGACTTCTGGGAATCTCCGGCAGAGGGCAAAAGAATATCTGAAGCAACTGCTGAAGTGGGCTTTGTCGATGTTCCCCGGGCAGAAGCCGGCACTGTAGCAGGACCCGCCATCGGTTCACCGGAATGGGTGGCGGAAAAATTGGTAATTGACGCTGAACCTCCATTGGTTTGGACTACGCATGTCCCTGCTTTTAACGAGTGGATTGCATCAGGATTTTCCGGGGAGGCCGACGAATCTGAAGAAGAAACTGCGCTTGCTGAATTGTTAAGCGGAGATTTTGACTGCGAGGCTGCGCTTAAAAGCCAGATCAGGCTGAATGAGGCAATGGTTGAAGAAAGAGATGCTCCTCTCAGGCTGGAATCCTGGATGCTGGATGAATCCCTTTTCTCTCCGGGATTGAAAACCGAAGATTCCTCCGTTGGAAAAGCTGTTTCAGAAAACAGAAAAATCAGGAACCGGAGAAAGTGAGTTCCGGGGAGTACGTTTCTTAGCCGCTTTGCAGTGAGGAGTCTGGTTAATCTATTCTTCCACTGGAAAAATCAGGAGCTGTCACGATGTGGCAGCTCTTTTTAGTTTACCCTCAACTTTCAGGTTGTGGTTTTTTATTAATATTTAAACTCTTCCGGGGAGAGTCGGTTTTCCTGGTTTTATTAAAACCCCCTTTTTTACGGAAATTGTTGCGGGGGGTGGAAGCCCGCATCTTCCATTCAGGGCCAGAACCAAGCTGGTCAGGCAATGGTGCCTTTGGGACTTCCCCTTCGATGAGTTTTTCTATCCGCTGCATCTTTTGCATGTCGGTTTCAGTCACCAGGGTAATGGCCATCCCTGTGGTGTCGGCGCGTGCCGTTCGCCCCACACGGTGGACATAATCCTCGGCATCACCGGGAACATCATAATTGACAACCAGGTTAATGTCCTTGATGTCAATACCCCGGCTGAGTACGTCGGTGGCGATCAGGATCCGGGTTTCCCTCGACTTAAAACGCAACAGGATCGCTTCGCGTTCTTTTTGTTCCAGGTCGGAGGAGATGCCTTCCGTTTTGTAGTTTTTTGACCGGAGTCCTCTGACGATGTCATTGACCTTCCTTTTGGTTGAGGAGAAAATCAGGATACTCCTGAATTCCGGTTTTTCGGCGATAATCGAACGAAGCAATGGGGTTTTCTGATTTTCATGGACCAGGTAAGCGACCTGGGTAACCCCTTCCGCCGGTTTTGACATTTCCAGGGCGATTTCCAGGGGCTGGGAAAGGATCTGCTTTGACATGGAACGAATCTTCGGGGGCATCGTGGCGCTGAACATCAGGGTCTGCCGCTTTTTGGGCAGGAAGGCGATGATCTTCATGATGTCGTCGTAAAAACCGATGTCGAGCATCCGGTCGGCTTCGTCGAGGATGAGATGCTCGATTTTGTCAAATTTTACGTATCCCTGGCTGAGATGGCTGATCAGTTTTCCCGGGGTGGCCACGATGATGTCGGCACCTTTGGTGAGGGCAATCTTCTGCTGCCCCCATTCACTGCCGTCGCCGCCGCCATATATGGCGATGGAGGTGACATTCAGTGTATAAGCGAGTCCCTGGATTTGCTGGTCGATCTGGATGGCCAGTTCCCGTGTGGGGACCAGGATCAGGGTGTTGGTGTCGGGTGTAGGCTTGCGTGCCTGGAAATCAAGAACAGGAAGGAGATAAGCAGCGGTTTTGCCGGTTCCTGTTTGGGCACAGGCAATCAGGTCGCGTCCTTCGGTGATTGGTGGTATTGCCTGTTCCTGAATCGGAGTGGCATCGCGGTAACCCATATAATAAATGGCATCGAGCAGATCGTGGGTTAAATTAAATTCGTCAAACTTCATGAAAATGTGGAAAATTTTATATTCTGGGGCAAAGATACAAACAATCGGCAGATTACGTGGAAATTAAAAGGTTCCTGCAACAGGAGCCCCACAGTAAAGACAAGTTCCTTCTTCGGTCAGTCCTGTCAAACTGACCTGGTATCCTTTTCTCCTGATTAGCCTGGAATGGCAGCGGGGGCAGCAGGTTGATGCGTGAAGGTCGGTGGGGACATTCCCCGTATACACATAACGCATTTTTTCAGAGGCAATCGTGGTGAATTTTTCAAGTGTTGATACCTGAGTGGGGGGAAGCGACAATTTCCATGCCGGAAAGTAACGCGAAAGATGAAGGGGTACGTCGGGCCCCAGTTCAAGGCTGATCCAATCGACCATTGCACGGAATTCCTCTTCTGAATCATTGAGGGTGGGAATTACCAGAAGCGTGATTTCCAAATGTTTGCCGGAATAAATGATAGCCTTCAGGGTGTCAAGTACCGGTGAAAGCCTGCCCCCGGTCATCTGACGGTAAAAGTCGTCGCTAAATGATTTGAGGTCCACATTAAAGGCGTCAATGAGCGGTAAGAGTTTTTTCAGGGGGCCGGGATTGATAAAGCCATTGGTGACTACCACATTTTTAAGTCCTGCGGAATGCACCAGCGCGGCTGTTTCAGCCATCAGCTCGTAAAATACGGTGGGTTCGTTGTAGGTGTACGCAATGCCTATATTTCCCCCGGTCGAAATCGCTTGTTGAACCAGTTCTGCCGGTGACACGGGAGATTCATGCATCAGGGTCCCGGCGTCCCATTGTGAAAGATTGTGGTTCTGGCAAAACGCACAGCGGAGGTTACATCCGCGGGTTCCCACCGAAAGGATCTGCCTTCCCGGATAAAAGTGATAAAGCGGTTTTTTTTCAATGGGGTCGGAATGAATTGCCGCAACCTGTCCGTGCACCAGACTGAAAAGCTTGCCGGAGCGATTTACCCTTACTCCACAAACCCCTGCATTCCCATCTGAAATCAGACAGTCGTGCGGACAAAGGCCGCACCTGACTTTCCCGTTTTCAACGGCAGTGAAAAATTGCGCTTCGGGCATGGTCCTGCTTTTCTTCCAAAGGTAGCAAAAAAGAGTGAACGGTTTCCCGAATAAAAAACGGGTACCCTGATGGATACCCGTTTGTAAGGTTGAACAATGGTAATTATTTCTTTTGTGGTACAGGAACAGCTTCCTTGCTTCCGCAGCATGCTTTTCCCTTTTCTGCACAAGCAGCTTTCTGTTTTTCACTGCAGCCTGTTTTGGCTTCTGCCTTGCCAGTACATCCGGCCTCTTTGGTGGTTGCTGCCTTTTTTACTTTTTCTTTTTCACCATCCGGCGTATTATCGTCGGCAACAATGGTTACTTTTGCTTTCTCAACCTGGGTAACACTCGCGTTTACTCCGGAAATGGAAAACCCGTATACTGCAACAATCGCTAAAATGAATAATAGTTTTTTCATGATTTTATCAATTTTAAATTCAACTCTGAGACAAAGATATTTGAATTGATTCTAAATAAGTGTTATCGTGATGTTAATGCGATGTTAAAGTGGACTATTTACTCTTTTATTTTGGATAATTTTGGGAAATGAAGTGGATTGGAAAGAATATTGTATGGGGTACCCTGGTCATGTTGGTTCTTCTTTTGTTTTTCCAGGTCAATTGGATCGTGCATTCAGTGAAGTTCCAGGAGAAAGTTTTCAGGAACAGTGTAGATCTGGCGCTTGACAAAACCATAGCGAACCTGAACAACGACCGGATGGTCTGTAATGCGATGAGGGAGTGCATGGGGTGCGACACTGTCAGGATGGATTCCCACCTGATGTCGAGGGGTATCTGGTCCCAGATTCATTCAATCATCGATGCAGAGCTGGCCGCGTTTGACATTGACCTGGAGTATGATCTTTTTATTACGAAGGATCAAAAAGATACGTTGCGAAGCGGGCCTGTCAGGTTGATGGTCGGAAGAGGCACCTGTTATACCCAGAGTTTACGGGAGTTGCTACAGACCAGCGGGTACGAATTGGTGGTCACTTTCCCGGATAAAACCCGTTTTTTGCTCAACAAAGCCGGATTGATGCTTATTTCCTCCGTACTGCTTATTCTGCTGATCATCTTTTCCATATTCCAGATGGTGAGATTATACCGGAATGAACTGAGGCTTTCGGAGAATATCAGGGAGCTGATCAACAATGTGACGCATGAATTTAAAACTCCGATCACTTCCATCTCGCTGGCTGCCAATTTGATCAGAAAAGGAAAAACCGGCGACAATCCGGAGAAACAAAAGGAATATGGTGACCTGATCTTTCGGGAGAACCAGAAACTCCAGCGCCAGGTTGAGGCTTTGCTTGACATGGCAGCGCTGGAGAGGGAGGAATTTGAATATTTTAAAAAGAAGGAGAGTGTTAGGGTTCTGGTGAGTGATGCCGTTGAATCGGTAAAACTGCTGTTGGAAGACAAGAAGGGTACGATCTCTCTCCAACTAGATGAAAATGACGATACGGTGATGGCTGACAGGCAGCATCTGACCAGTGTATTCGTGAATCTGCTGACAAATGCTTTGAAATATTCAGAAAAAAAGCCGGAGATTCATATCCGGAGCAGAATCCTGAAAAATGAAATTGTGGTGGAGTTTTCTGATAATGGCATCGGGATACCCGGGAAATACCAGAAATATATCTTTGACAAGTATTTCCGGGTACCCACAGGAGATGTCCACGACAACAAGGGTTTTGGAATCGGGCTTTCTTATGTGAAAAGCGTGTTAACGGCCCATCAGGGGAAGGTAACCGTTTCAAGCGAGCCTGGAAAAGGAAGTACATTTACAGTGATTTTACCCAAATCGGTGAGTACGGATGAATGAGATACAACTCCATATCCTCCTGGCTGAGGACGACCTGAATCTGGGATTCCTGCTAGTGGAGTTTCTGGAAGGCAACGGCTTTTACGTGAAACTTTTCCGTGACGGGGATTCTGCTTTGAAGGGTTACAAAACGGGGAATTTTAATTTTTGTATTCTGGATGTCATGCTTCCCGGGGTGGATGGATTCACCCTGGCCCGTACCATCAAATCACTGAACAAAAAGGTGCCCGTAATTTTCCTCACCGCCCGGTCGTTGAAGGAAGATAAACTGAAGGGATATTCACTAGGTGCTGACGATTACATCACAAAGCCCTTTGATGAGGATGAGTTGTTATGCAGGATAAGGGCTGTACTAAACAGGGTGGCGCCGGACGAAAATCACAGGGAAAACGGATTTTTCCAAATCGGAAGTTTTGAGTTTGACTATGCCAATCAGGCGCTTAAGCGGGGAGATGAAAGGCGGCGGCTGACCAGCCGGGAAGCCGATGTACTCCGATTGTTGTGTTCCTCCCGGAACAACATAGTCAAAAGGGAGCTGATTCTGACTTCGATATGGGGTGAGAACGACTATTTTGCCGGAAGGAGCCTCGACGTCTTCATCTCTAAACTCCGGAAATATTTCGCCGGTGATCCGGAGATCAAAATCGAAAACATCCCCAAAGTCGGTTTTATCCTGTCGTGCAGCTGACCGGAGATTCCATCAGGCTGGATGGATTGGGAGTGCACAAAATCATCTCATTTTTAAGCAGGGGAAAAAGGAATGTTAAACAGAGCCGTAAATTTCAGGGATTTGGTTGTCAGGCCTGCCCTCAGACAGGGGATGAAGACCGCTGTGTGGCTGTTGAAACTGACAATTCCGGTATCTCTGGCGGTGTTTCTGCTGGACCAGGCGGGGATACTGGAGACCATCGCCCGGGTTGCCGAACCGGCATTCCGGCTTTTGGGCCTGTCGGGAAAAGCATCAATCGTCCTGATTACCGGTTATTTCACCAACATTTATTCGGTTCTGGCAGTGATGGCAACGCTGGACCTTACCATCCGTGAAGGCTTGATCCTGGCCAACATGTGTCTGATTGCCCATTCGCTTATCGTGGAATCAGAAATTCAAAGAAAAACAGGCTCCTCTGCATGGCGGATGGTTGCTTTACGTATAGTGGCTTCGTTTGCGGCAGCATGGATGCTCAATCTTCTCATCCCGGGACTCAGCGGCAGGATCCATTCCCAGGCAGAATTGTCGGATGCGGGATTTGCAGGCAATTTCATGAACTGGCTGAAAACCATGGGCCTGACATCCCTGAAAATTGTCGTCCTTGTGAATCTCCTCCTGATTATCCAGAAACTTCTGAGTGAATATGGAATTATCAAATGGCTGGAACGTCCTTTTTATCCTTTGTTGAAATGGATGGGACTACCCGGGAAAACCACTTTTCTGTGGCTTGTAGCCAACACCCTGGGACTCTCCTACGGCGGCGCCATCATGATCAGCCAGACTTCAGAAGGAGCGTTGCCGAAATCAGACGCTGACCTGCTGAACCACCATATCGCTGTTTCTCACTCCCAGTTTGAAGATACCCTTCTTTTTGCTTCGATGGGTTTCAGTATCCCATGGCTCATCTTTCCCCGGTTTTTTCTGGCTGTTGTGG
>CAYYJE010000072.1:0-10409 GCA_964472165.1 uncultured Prolixibacteraceae bacterium
GTATCGCAGAGATTGTCACCGCCGCGGAAATCCTGGTGAAAAATCCGGATATCCCACATGGCCCCGTCAGGCTCTGCTTCACTCCCGACGAAGAGATCGGCCGCGGCGCTGACCGCTTTGATGTACCCAAATTCGGTGCGGACTTTGCCTTCACCCTCGATGGGGGTGAAGTGGGAGAGCTGGAATTCGAAAACTTCAATGCTGCCCTGGCCTCCTTTACCATCCATGGAAAGAGCGTCCACCCGGGAACCGCCAAAGGGAAAATGACCAATGCCCTCCTGGTGGCCCACAGGATCACCGGCATGCTCCCACCCCGGGAACGCCCCGAAAGTACCGAAGGGTATGAGGGTTTCTTTCACCTGGTGGAACTTTCTGGGACCGTCGCGGAAGCCCGGCAGGAGTATCTCATCAGGGACCATGACCCCACAAAATTCCTGCAGAAGAAAGAACTGCTGGCCACCATCACCCGGCAGCTGAATTCCGAATATGGCTACGAGGCCATTTGCCTCCATATCCGCGACCAGTATTACAACATGAAGGAGAAAATTGAACCGGTCATGGAGGTCGTGGAGTTGGCCCGCAAGGCCATGGTCACCGCAGGGGTTACCCCCAGGGTAATCCCCATCCGTGGTGGAACCGACGGCGCCCGCCTCTCCTGGATGGGCCTCCCCTGCCCCAACATTTTCACCGGGGGACATAACTTCCACGGTCCCTATGAGTTCATCCCCATTCCCTCCATGGTCAAAGCCACCGAAGTAATCCTGAATATCTGCCGCATGGCACCCACCATCACCCTCAGAAGATGATTACAAGGTTCCGCGAATTTCTCGAAAGCCACCAGATGCTTCCCCCGGAGGGAAAAGTGCTGCTGGCAGTCAGCGGTGGCGTCGACTCCATGGTGATGTGGGAACTCTTTCATGACGCCGGAATCGATTATGCCATCATCCACTGCAATTTTTCCCTCCGCGGAGAGGAATCAGACGGCGACGAACGCCTCGTCAGGGATCAGGCCGCAGAAATGGCCGCCCAGCTCTATGTCAGGAGATTCGATACACTGGACTATGCACGCATGAAAGGGATCTCCATCGAAATGGCCGCACGCGAACTGCGCTATGCCTGGTTCGAAGAGGTACGCGCAACCGGAAGATACGACGTTGTTGCCACTGCCCACCACCAGGACGACCTCATCGAGACCTTCTTCATCAACATCCTCCGGAAAACAGGCATCAAAGGGATCACCGGCTTCCGCGAAAAATCGGGATCCCTCATCCGCCCCATGCTGTTCACCAACCGCAGGGAAATAGAGGCATGGGCCACTTCCCGAAAGATCTCATTCCGCCATGACCACACCAACAACGACGTGGTCTTCCAGCGCAACTTCATCCGCCACGAAATCATCCCACGCCTCGAGACCCTTAACCCTGCCTTCCGCGCCAACCTGGCCGAAACCATGGCAAACCTCCGCCAGGTAGAAGATTTTTACCTGACTGAGGTGAACCGCCAAATCAGGAAAATCACCGGCAACGAAGCTCCCAATGAGGAAATATTCACCTCACAGCTCCTTAAATTGCCTCACCCCAAACAGATTCTTTTCAATTGGATGAGCCGCTTCGGCTTTAACGCTGCCGTGGTCGAGGATGCGTGGTCCTCACTGGCCACAGAGCCGGGGAAACGCTTCTTCTCAGGAACCCACCGCTTGGTCATTGACCGTAATAAGTTGATCATCAACCCCATTACAGAAGAGAGCAGCCCACTCTTCTACATCTCAGACGATGAAAAGGAAATCACACAGCCGCTTCACCTGCGTCTCGAACAACACCCCGCCAAAGATTTTGCAATCATCCGCGACCATTCGGTGGCCTGCCTCGACGCCCAACTGCTTGAACATCCCATGGTCATCCGGAAATGGATCCCCGGAGAGTATTTTCAACCCCTTGGAATGAAAGGATTTAAAAAAATCAGCGATTTCTTTGTCGACGAGAAACTCTCGCTTCCCGAAAAAGAGCAGACCTGGATCCTTTACAGCGGCAACAAGGTGGTATGGATCATCGGCTACCGCATCGACCACCGCTTCCGCATCACCGCGGAAACCAGCGAAGTGTTGGTGATCCGGATTATTTAGGGAGAGAAAACAAAAATTCCAGTCCGCCCCCTTGCCGCTTTCGTACCGATACTTCCCCCCTGAAGCTGAGAATGGCATTTTTTACGATGGCCAACCCGAGTCCGGTACCGCCATATTTGCGGGAACGTCCTGAATCGACACGGTAGAACCGCTCAAACAACCGCTGCATATGCTCCTCCTCAACACCCAGTCCGTTATCGGAAAATGAGAAATAGTAAAATCCCCTGTCCTCATGGTAACAGGTAATGGTTACGGTAATGCCTTCCCCTCCGTAATTCACCGAATTCTCCATCAGATTTCTGAAAATGGAAAAAAGCAGCGAATAGTTGGCATTCACCGCAACATGCTCCCCGATCTTCAGCTCAACCTGAATCTCCTTAGACTTCATGGCATCACGCAGACTTTCGGCAACCTCTCCAACGATTACCTCCACATTGACAATCTCGCGGGGATACAACTCCGACGACTCCTCAATTTTGTTTAACATGGCTATATCACTGACCAACAGGGACAGACGCTCTGTTTGCATGAATGCCTTGTTCACAAAATACCGGACCTTTTCAGGGTCAAGCTCCGGATTGTTTAACACCGTTTCGAGATATCCCTTCACCGAGGAAATCGGTGTTTTCAATTCGTGGGCAATGTTGGAGGTAAGCTGCTGCTTCATAAGACTGCGCTTCACCATCTGCGTGTTGTCGGTGATCAGGATCTCAAAACTCATATCCTGAAAAAAAATACATTGAATAAGATAATGCCTCCCTTCACGTGAAAGGGAAAACTCCTTCCGGGGAAATTCACTTCCACTGAAACTGTCAATTGCTTGCAGAGTCTGGTCTATAAAACCGGAGATTTCCCCGAAAGCCTCCTTTTGGAAAATATCCCCGGCCGAAACACAGAAATCCTCTGAGATCACATTCGAATAGGTGATAAAATGGTTGTTGGACAGGATCTCCCTTTTTTCTTTTGAAAAAAAAGCGACCCCCTCTTTCAGCACAAACAGGTGGCTGATCAGCTTTTCCTTTTCCAGGTTCAACTCCTTGCCTGTGTTACTTAACCTTTCATACAGCCGGGTTATTTCCCTGCTGATGCTTCCGAGCTCATCATTCGGGAACCTGACGTCAGGGTCGGGTTGATCACCGCGGCTCACTTTTATCACAAATAGCTTCAGTTTGGTCACCGAATCACCCAGCGTACTGGCAAAAGCCCAGAGAATCAATCCAAACACCAGAAATAAAGCAATCAGGTAGCCGATGAAAACCTGTCCTGAATTCAGAAATTCCCTGATCTCCACATTATAAACCACGGCCGACCTGATCACCAGATCTTTATACCTCCGGGCATAGTAAAAATAATCCATCCCCGTCGTTGCTGATCTCCGGATATGGTACCCATGGGTAGATTCCAGGGCTTTCAGTACTTCCGGACGCTCCAGATGGTTCTCCATCCCGATATAACCGGCCACACTGTTGTCGTACAGGACGTCCCCCTGCCGCGATATAACGGTGATGCGAACTTCTTCGGGGGGTATGACCGTTTTCAAAGTGTCAAGATACTGGTATCCCTGCTGACCAGACAGATTGCACCGGTCAATCATCCTGCCGGTAATCACGGCATATTCGTCAAGCCGGGTTTCAAGCCGGCTGATGTTGTACTGCTTTTCCCTGTGTTCCTGGAAAATCAGGATGGAAACGGTGAAAACCGCAAACAGGGTAAAATAAAAGGTAAATAACTTGGACCGGATGGTTCTTCTTCTGGAAATCATACGCTACCGGATCGTTTCACATTTCAAAAAAGTAACCGTAACCTGCCTTATTGCGGATGTAATCGCTATATATGCCCATCTTTTTCCGTAAACGGGCAATATTCACATCCACAGTCCGGTCGGTGACAATCACATCGTTCTCCCATATACGGCTTAATATCTCTTCCCGCGAAAAGATCCTTCCGGGATACTTCAGCAGCAGGTAAAAAATTTCATACTCCTTTCGTGTCAGGTCGACTTTTTCTTCCCCAATGACCAGCCTTTTGGAGACATGATCGATCACCAGGCCTCCCAATTGCTGCATGACCAAATCTTCATCCACTTCTTTTTTCCCAGTTCTCTTCAGCACACTTTTTACCCTGGCCTGTAATTCCCTCACAGAAAAAGGTTTGGAAATATAATCATCAGCACCGATGTTAAAGCCCGTAAGCAAATCGTTCTCGGAGTTCCGGGCTGTCAGAAATATGATGGGGGTATCCAGTTCCTGTTCCTTCCTGAACTTCTGTGCAAGCGCAAATCCCGACATTTTCCCCATCATGACATCGAGCAAAAAAAGATCATACGAAGACAGCTCTTTTTTCAGCGCTTCCTCCCCGGAGTGCACCACATCGACCAGATGACCATCGCTTTCAAGGTTGAACTGGAGAATTTCGCAAAGATCTTCCTCATCTTCTGCGATCAGAATCCTGTACTTTTCACTCATGGTACTGTTTTTACAAATAAGTCACCTTACCCGCATTGCGTTTATACGCTAAAACTCCCGGGGGCAGTTCCAACGGAGAATACGATCATCGGAATCCAAAGACTCAGAACGGTTGAAACCACAAACTTAGGATACTCCCGTTACACTTTTGTTACATCAATGTTACGATTTTTTTTTACTTTGCGTCCGAAAAATTGCTTTCGGGAATGAAATATACCCTTACCCTGATCCTATTCCTTTTCAGCTGCGCCCAGCATCTCCTGGAGGCGCAGGAAACCTCACCGTTCCAGCCTTCCGGGAAAGTATCGGGAGTCATCTACTCCAATTTTCACCACGGCCTCACCAGCTCTTCCGGATCAGATGCCGCTTTTGAAATTACCAGGGCATATCTCGACTATACTTACAAAATGACAGAGGAGATCAGCGGACGCATCACCCTCGACATTGGCAGTCCCGACGACATTTCCCCTTTCTCCAAGCTTCGCCGCTACGCTTATTTCAAATTTGCCTACGCATCCTGGGAAAAGGAAAAACTGGAAGTGCAGTTCGGTCTGATTGGCACCCTCCATTACAAGCTCCAGGAACAACTCTGGGAAAGACGCTATCTGCGGAAAGCCTTCGCCGATGAATTCAAAATAGGCCCTTCAGCCGACCTGGGGGTTCAGGCCATCTACCGCTTCACCCCCCTGGTGACTGCCGACTTAACCATGATGAACGGAGAAGGTTTCACCCGCCTGCAAATGGACGACTCCTTCAAATACGGACTGGGGGTGACCCTCGGAAAACAGGAGCGCTGGATCAACCGCGTATACGCCGATTATATGAAAAACGGGGAAGCCCAGGTGAGCTGGGCCGCCGTCTCTTCGGTCACTCTCCGTAAAAAGATCAGCCTCACCCTGGAGTACAATTGCCAGCACAATTATGCCCTCACCCGCGACCACCATCTCTTCGGATGGTCGGCCTACGGCAAATACCACATCGGCAACCGGTACCAGCTCTTCGCCCGGTACGACCAGCTCCGTTCCAACACGCTGGACGGAGAAGTCAATCCCTGGCATCTCGCCGAGGATGGCTCCGCACTGATCGGCGGGCTCCAGTATTCCCCCGTGAAACCCCTCAAAATCGCCCTGAGCTACCAGGACTGGGTCCCCTGGGCGGCCAACCTCGACTCCCGCGCATTCATTTATCTGAACATGGAAATCAGGCTCTGACATGAAGATCTCCGATTACATACTGCTTATTGCGACCGTTGTCGTCCTGGCAATGTCCTCCTGCAGGAAAAGCGATTTTTTCGCAGAAGAGGGAAAACCCACCTTCAGGGATTTGGGGGAAGGTACCGGAACGGTCACCTGGGCAAAAGGCAGGGACATCCTGATCGAGGGACTGGTCTTCGTTAACGACGGACAGGTACTCACCATTGAACCGGGGGCGGTGATCCGCTTCAGGGAGGGCCAGGGCGAAAATGCATCGGCTCTGGTAGTCGCCCGCGGAGGCCGGATCATCGCCCGCGGAACCCCCACGGAACCGATTATCTTCACCGCTGAAAAAGACGACTTACAGGAAGCCGTCGCCCCTGGCAGTAAAGGCCTCTGGGGAGGGATCATCCTCCTGGGCAACGCCCCCGTCAATACCCCCGGAAATGAGAGCTATATCGAAGGAATTCCCCCCGCAGAACCCCGGGCTTATTTCGGAGGAAACAACCCAGGAAGTAACTCGGGAGTCCTCAAATACGTCTCGATCCGGCACGGAGGAACCAACATCGGCGACGGAAACGAAATCAACGGCCTCACCCTGGGAGGGGTAGGTAACGGTACTGAAATCGACTACGTGGAAATTTTCAGCACCAGTGACGACGGCGTGGAAATCTTCGGGGGCACCGTGAATCTCCGCCATACGACCGTATGGGGGTGCGGCGACGACACCTTCGACATCGACATGGGATGGTCGGGAGCCGGACAGTTCTGGCTCGGCGTGCAGACTGACTTTACCGGGAATAACCTCCTTGAAATCTCGGGAGGCACCACTCCCGGAAGCAATCTATTCCCCCAACCCGCGATTTTCAACGCCACCCTCATCGGCAACGGAACCAAAGGAGCCGGATATTGCGCCGATTTCAGCCGCAATGCAGGAGGACATATCGCCAATTCCCTCTTCCTGAACAAACTTAACGGCATCGCCCTCGAAGCCATAAGCAACGCCAACGACTCCTTCAGCCAATGGACCAGCAACCACCTCTCCGTTACTCACAACCTGTTCCACCAGGTGTCGACCACCACCCCGGGCTCCCAGTTTACCCTCTCCGGTTTTTATACTCCCGCGGAACTCCTGCAATGGAGCTCCTCCTTTTCTTCTTCAGGGAACCTCATCGCCGATCCCCTGATTGATCCCGGAAATTTCCGTTTCAAACCAGCCGTAAAGATCAGGGGAACCCTCACCCCCCTGTCCCACCCCTGGTTCCAGCTAGTTGAATTCAAGGGAGCCTTTGGCGAAAGCGACTGGATCAGTGGCTGGACCAAACTCTCCTCCCTGGCGAAGTAAACTAATGGCAGAAGATAATCTGATAATTTATGGTTGCCTGCTATTAAACAAATCCATACACGTTTTTGTCATGGCCGTGACGCCGCTTTGATACGACAGACTGAAATCAGGAAAAAATTCCGGACTATGAAGCATGGGCAGAATTTTTCCTTCCCGGCTGCTTTTTTTATACGCATCCCTGCTGACGGCTCCCAGCCAGAAAAGGGAAACCGGAATTTTTTCTTCCGTTTTCCCGTATCTCCCAAAATCTTCGCTTATAGTCGTGGGAGCAACCAGCTCTAAATTTTCTTTGCCCATCATACTTTGCATGGAAGACACCCCCTGCGCTACCAGGTCAGGATCGTTGTACAATGGAGGCGTCTGGTTTTCGCCAAATACCATATCGGGCATTTTGTCCGCGGGAAGACCTGATGAAAGGGCGATTCCGTTTGTGAGGGTGGCCAGTGATTTCATAATCTGCTGATGAACCTCTTCACTGAAATAACGGATGGTCAACTGCAGGTTTACCTTGTCGGGAATGATATTGTTTTTGGTCCCGCCATGCACCGAACCTACAGTGATCACAGCCGGTTCAAGCGGATTGATGGTACGGCTGACGATGGTCTGGATACCCATGATGGTTTCCGCTGCAATGACCACGGGATCGATTGATTTGTGGGGTGTTGCACCATGCCCACCGATGCCGTGAATGGTGATACCGGCCGAGGTCGAACCTGCGAATGCCGGACCGGGAATGTATCCGATGACTCCGGCAGGAAGAGTAGGGCTTACATGATAACACAATGCCATATCCGGAACCGGAAACCGTTTAAACAAACCATCGTCGATCATCGCCCTGGCACCTTTTCCGGTTTCTTCAGCCGGTTGCGCCACAGCAAGAATCGTCCCCTTCCAGGTATTACGCAAGTTAACCATGGTTCTCAGAACCCCCAGCCAGACAGTCATATGCATATCATGCCCGCAGGCATGCATGACGGGAAAACTCTCACCCTGCTCATTTTCCATCACCTTCCGGCTGGCAAATTCAAGTCCGGTCGTCTCTGTAACGGGAAGCGCATCCATATCGGTACGAAGCATCAATACCGGACCTTCCCCATTTCTGAATACACCAACCACTCCGAATCCCCCTACTCCCGGGGTCACTTCAAATCCAAGTCCCCTGAGTTCGGTAGCCATTCTGGCTGAGGTTTCACGCTCCATCCCCGAAAGCTCCGGATTTTGGTGAAGCCATTTGTACAACTCCCGCGATTTTTCCTCCGTTTTTTGCACCTCTTCCCTGATCCTGTCGTTCAGTTGTTCGCGATCAGGCTGTGAATTTGCCGTGCGCACAGTTCCCGACAAGATTAAAACAATCATTAACCGCAGGACAATGTAATCAGGAGTACCCCATGTTCTTCTTAATCCGTATGACATATTTTGTTTTTCATTAATCGTTCATAGCCTAAAAGTATAAAATCCGGTGAGATATGAAGCAAAAAAAAATCACCGCGTAGTTGTACGCAGTGACTTACTTAGCTTGTCTGAATTTGATTGTTTACATGCTTACGGGAGATATCGGAACTTTTTGTGCTTTTGGGAGATGGCGGAACTCTTTTTAAAGTGCAGAATGCAATTTGATTTCCAGATGAGTCCCATCCTTGCGGGGATTGAATTTCTGCACTTCATTCCGGTTGTAAGAAACATAGGTAGCCGTCACCTGATGTTCCCCGGCCTTCACATTCTCCAGCCTGAAATTGCCGTCAAAGTCGGTATATACCTTTAAGTCACTCCCCTCAATGGCCACCTTAACACCTGTCAGGGCTTCCCCGGTCAACTGGTCCACGACCTTGCCGGTAATGACCATCGCCGATGCTTCTGCCTCAACAGCAACCGGCTCCTTCTTGTTTTCGATTCCTTTATCATTTCCGGCGAAAACTACCGAAGCAAAGATTACCAGTTGAAATAGGATGAATAGCTTCTTCATGATCTTTTAGTTTATTTTACACTACAAAAATCATTTAAACCTGTTACACGGAAGTCGCAAAACTGTTACAAAAAAGTTAAAATAACACAAGGGGAGCTTCCTGTTCCCAGGTGAGCTCCCCTTGTCGTTCAACCTATATTTAAATCTAATATACTCTTTTGTTGACCACTTCACCCTGATCGTTGTAATTCTTCCAGACGCCTGATTTTTCACCTTTCTTGTAATGCATTTCGTAAATCAGGAGCCCTTCATCGCTCCATACCAGCCACTGTCCATGTTTCTTGCCCTTCCGGTATCCGGCTTCCCCCACTTTCACACCCTTGTCATTCCAGGTCGTCCAAACGCCATCCATCTCATTCTTCCGATAGTGTCTTATTTCATTCAGCTGCCCACTTTCGAACCAAACCTTGAAAAGACCATCCTTCTTCCCCCTTTTAAAGGAAGATTCCATTTTTAAGGCACCACCGTCATAGTGGGTCACCGTTTTCCCGGTATAGGGTTTTCCCCCCGAATAACAGATCCCGTCGACCTCAGTCACTTCCTGGCTCGTGCCGGCAAAGGTAAAACAGGTAATAAAACCTAAGAACACGAACAATTTTCTCATAAACAAAAATAAACAAAATATTCGCTGGTATGTGGTCAATGCTTTGATTTTGATTGTTCAGACTATTGAGCAAGAATCTTAAGGGTCTTGTTCTCTTGTCCGGTGATCAGCCTGACCAAATAGATCCCCTTCGGTAGATTTCCGGCTTCAAAGGTGAAGTTATGGGAACCGCCCGGCATGTCACCGGAATGAAGCACCGACATTACAGCCCCTGATAAGTTGTATACCACCAGGGAGCCTTTCGTATTCCTGGCCACATTGACCTCAACGGTGGCAGATCCACTAAAGGGATTGGGATAGCTCCGTAATGCCAACGATCCTTCATCCATCGAAATTCCCCTGGAGCTGGTGATCACCCAGTAAGAGGCGTTGAGCACCGGGGAGCCCGCCAGGGGCTGGAATTTGGGGGCTGCCAGGTTGAACGGATCGGCAATCATAGCCTCCGCATCGCTGCCCAGCATTCTGTTCTTCCGCGCTGCCGCCAGGAACCAACTCTCCACTTCCGTATCCGTCATCACCGAGGCATCGCCGTATCTCTTGCCATAGATGCCTCCCAGAATATTGTTTTTCACGGCCAGTTCATCCGACACCGCCGCATGGTGGGTAAAACTCGACTCCAACCTGACGCCGCGGCCCCACCCCAGGAACAACGAGTTGTAAACCGACAGCCTGCTGGCACGGCGGATGCGCATTGACGCCCCGTCCTTGTGATTCTGG
>CAYYJE010000072.1:10509-14883 GCA_964472165.1 uncultured Prolixibacteraceae bacterium
CGACAGCCTGCTGGCACGGCGGATGCGCATTGACGCCCCGTCCTTGTGATTCTGGGGATTCCCTGTATAGGTGGCCTGGTCTTTCGATGCCCCGAAGGCACTGATGTTGCTGAAGATCGCTTTGGTCACCGGCGTCAGTTCCGTGCCACTGCTGTTGTTATCCGACTCAAAGGCATTCGCCGTGTCGGTATCCACAATCGTAGGATCTCGAAGGATAATCCCGAACTGAACCATCCCCGAAAATCCGTTGTCGGTATCAAAATCATCATCTTCTGTGCGGTAAGAGATCAGGTGCTTGGCATTCACCGCGCCCCCGAACCACTCATAGCCATCGTCACCCGAATAGGAGACCTGCACATATTCAATCCGTGTGCCGCTGCCCACTGAATTCAGGGTCAACCCGTTCACCTCGCTGCCCGTGGCCACTTCATACCCCGGAAACTCGATGCGCACATACGCCAGCACTCCGGAATTGTCGGCATTGTCGCTGCCGCCGAATTCAGAGCCAATGCCCCCTTCGGCCACACCACTGCCACCCGGCAGGTTGTTTACGCCATAACCGTTGATTACCAGTCCGCCCCAGTCGCTGTTCGACCGGAAACCTGCCCCCTGGGCTGACGTGAACACAATGGGCTGGGATTTGGTTCCCACAGCCATAATCTTCCCCCCGCGCTCAACGGAAAGCACGCTATTTTTGGTTCCGCGGATCACGGTTCCCGGTTCGATGGTCAGGGTAACACCCGCATCCACATAGACCCATCCGTCAAGTTTGATTAACCCACTCCAGGTATCGTTGCCCGTAATGTGCAATCCACCAGTACGCGTAAACTGACCGTTACCCTTGGTCACCGTCGGTGTGCCGTAATTGGTGTTCACCGGATCCCAGTTCGTCCACCCTTCCGTCCAATCGTTCACCCCGTCAAAGGCCCCGACATAACTCACCTTCTGAAAAAAAGTGTTGTTGATCTCCTGTGCCTCGGTATTCACCAGCACGGCGAGCAACAGCATAACTACAAGTAAAATCTTCTTCATAATTCTGTTTTTATTGATTAACCATTTTCTGTCATTCTGTCATTCTAATATTCTGATATTCTAATCTTCTAATCTTCCTACAGTTTCCACACCAGGCTCAAGGAAAACTGCCGGTTCGGCCTGTAATTCCGCGTAAAAGCCTCAATGTCCTCCTTCACACCGTGGTATTGGGCAAACCTGACCGGTTCGTTCAAAATGTCCTTCAGCCCGGCTTTCAGGCTGAAATGCTCGCCGATCCCTTTCTGAAGCGTAAAATCCAATACATTCCGGGGAAGCTCCCAGGTATGGGGGTTGTTGGTGGTTCCCACATAGGCGATCCGTTTCCCCACCACATTATAGCTCAGGTTGATGTCCCAGTTTGTTTCCGGATTATTATAGAACAGGCCCAGGTTGATAATATAAGGCGACTGACCGGCCATCACCCGGAGGGTGTCGCGGGTATACTCCTGCTTCGAGGAATTGATCTCACTTTTAATCAGCGACGTGTTGAACACTACAGTCAGGTCTTTCATGAACCGAAGAAAGCTGGCGGAATTTTGCATGCCCTCGAAACGCTTTCTGACATCGATCTCAATCCCCTGACTATGTGCTTCCTCGGTATTGTCGGGGAAGTAATCGTACGTCGTTCCCGATTCCCAAAGGAAAGTCTCAATGGGGTTGGTGAACTTCTTGTAAAAGCCGGCCACCGATATCATCTCCCCCTGCCGCGGATACCACTCGTAGCGCATGTCGTAATTGGATATGTAGGCACTTTTCAATTTCGGGTTTCCGTAGACGATGGCAAACATTTCAAAATCCTGGTAGTCAAAGGGTGCCATTTCCCTGAATTCAGGCCGGTTAACGGTCTTGCCGTAAGAGAGCCTCACCAGGTGGGAGGTATTGATGTTCCAGGTAAGGTTCACTGACGGAAATATATCGAGGGTATCCCTGCGGATGGGTGTCCGGTCTGCATCTTCCCGCGGCTCAAAGAAATTAGCAATCTCCCGGTTCCAGTTTTCGAGGCGGAAACCTCCGTAGAGGTTGATTAAAGGAGTCAGCGGAATGGAGAGTGCTGCATACCCCGCCGTCAGGATGTCGGTGGCATCATAGCTATCCTTGGCACGTGAATTATCACGGTACGAAAGCCCGTGCTGCGTATAGGGCGCAGTTTGGTCAAACCAGAAATTCTCAGGATTCATGATGTCTTTAACAGGGTTAAACAGAATATCCGGGGCATTTCGTACGGCGACCACCCCCACCAGCCTGGAATCCAGAGACCGCTCTTTCTTTTCATAAAATCCGCCGGCTTTCAGCTGCCATGGAGTTTCTGAAAAGGAAAAATTCATCTGGTGCGTCACATCCAGCTTACCGTCTTTGATCACCTCTTCCATATCAATCCAGTGTCTCCCGGCCAGGTAGGGGTTGGGAACGTTCTGGAGCCGCAGGTAGTATTGGTTAAACCGTTCACTGGCTTCATCGGTGATTTGCACCCAGGTGAGGCGACGGTTGTCGGGCTGGTTTTTGTTGGTATAACCATATCCCAGAAGCCAGTTGAGTCTGGTGCGCTCCCGGTTAAAAGTTTGCTCCCCGGCCAATTGTCCTGAATATACCAGCCGGCTTTCATATTTCAGGTCGAACATCCGAAGGGTCTCCACATTGTAATAATTGACGCCGTCACGTTGGATGGTCGACAGCGACCCCATCTGGTTCAGGAAGTTCCGGAATTCCAGCTTCTGGTTTTTTCCGTACAGGATATTGAAATTCTGGATGATGCCGGTTTTGTGCTCCGATTTGGCCTGCTGGTCGGTAAAATCGAAATTACGGATCATCGTCCCCAAGGTTTCGTCATAATTCTGGTACTCCGCACGCTGATTGGTGGTGAAACTGCTGGTAGATCCGTAGTTCAGCGAGGTGATGTTTCCCACAGAAACCTTCCCGATGAGGAACCTGCGTAAGAAGGAGACAGAGAAGCTCTGGTCGGGAAGCGGGGCTTTGGTCGACACCGCCCAGTTGTTGGGGAAAAGCGCCGAAATCGCATTGATCTTACCCGTCCGGTCAAGATACGTGGCGGCATCAGGCCAGTCGTAAAGGACGGCAAAAGCCTGAGGAGAAGGCACCCCGGCAGGGAGTGCCCTCGATCCGTCGTTCCACCCCAGCCAGTCGGTCTTGCTTCCTTCGTGGGTCAGAACATTCTTGTTAAAGGTGGCCCCTTCATTGTATTTGGCGCCATAAGAAAAACTGAAGCTGTTTTCGTCGGCCACATTTTTTGTCTGGATATTAATGGCTGCCCCGGCAAAATCGGCAGGCAACTCGGGGGCCGGACTCTTATAAATCAGGATATTGTCGATCAGGCCGCTGGGGATGGCATCAAAGGAGAAAGCCCGTTTGTCGGCTTCAAAACTTGGCGCCGTGGCATTGTTCAGCATCACCGAATTGTACCGCTCCTCCAGTCCGCGTACCACCACAAACCGGCCGTCGGTAATCGTAATGCCCGGGACACGCCGAACCACCTCGGCGGCATCCTTGTCCTGGCTTTTAGAAATCTGCTGCGCCGTGATGCCGCTAACGATCAGGCTTCCTGATTTCAAATTATTCATCAGTGCCACCTCGGTATTGCTCCGCTTCCGGGCAACCACCTGCACCTCCCCCACATCAATCGAAACGGGCAACAGATCAATGATCACTTCCGCATCCCCCACTTCCGGGACCTCGACCTTGACAATCTGATTCTCATAGGAGATAAAGGCCACCACCAGGTTGTAACTCCCTCTCCCCACGTCGGGGATCGTGAAATTACCGTCGAAATCGGTGATAGTCCCCCGGGTGGTCCCCTGGATCAGCAACTGGGCCCCCACCAATGTCTCCCCGGTCTTGCCGTCTTTAACCGTTCCCCTGATGTTCCCCGCCTGCGCAACTTGCAGCGCAGTCAGGGAAACCAGGAACATAACGGAAATGATCAGCTTTCGCCATACCGGCACTTCACCTGCGTAAAAAAATATCATATCAATTGCTCCTGTAATTCCACCGCAAAGGTGAGGGGCAATTGTTACAACCTTGTTTCAAAAGGATTACAGTACGATTAAAGTTCCGGTTTACTGGAGCAGTCTGTCATTTTTTTGCCTGGGGAACGATGGCAATTGACTTATAAACAGGCCCTTCACAGATATCCCAGCTCCACCAGGGTCACGATTTCTTCAATGAGAAGGTCCTCGCCGAAGGGATCATACTCATCCTTCAGATTGTTCCTGAAAAGCCGGGCCACACCTTGCCAAAAGACAGCTGTGAATCCCCCCTTGAACTCCTTGATTATATCGTATCCTGTTTTACCTGTCTGACGGTCAATCAACTTGATCAGGACCTTGC
>CAYYJE010000073.1:0-14658 GCA_964472165.1 uncultured Prolixibacteraceae bacterium
AACTGTGGCAGCGTTTTGTCAAATCAACTGGCAGCGTTATATGGCGACACTGAAAGTCATAACCGGCAATATACTGGAACAGCTTTCTCAGGAAGGGATTTGACCTTGGGATCAGTTCAGCAGCTTCCTGTCTTGAGAAATCTACCAGGCTGGGATCATTCAACCTGGCAGCAAACATGCCATAAGCAATCGTCTGGGCATAAATATCAGCAAACGACTTAATGCTGATATCATGGATTAAAATCTGTTTGAAGGAGATATATTGGTCTGAAAGGGTGATGTCACCAGATTCTTGAAGCATACTTCCGCTTTCAGATGCGGTGAGGGCCTTTTCTATCACGCTGGCCAGCAGCCTGGCTTTTGCTGCCATCATCTTTGACAGCTTCGATGCTGATTTGATGGTTTGTCCTGACCATGTGCAAACTTCCTTGATTAGTTGAGAGAATTCATCGTAATGCTCAGGAATACCAACTATTTTGTTGCCATGTACCTTGCCGATGGTGATGGATGTTACAAAAACGCTGTCCCTGTAAAGGCGAAATGTCAGATAATCGGTAATAATCAGGTTATCCAGGGATTGACGGTAACGGTCAAACTGCTCTTTATAGAGTTTATTGTCCAGATCTGCCCCAATGTCTTTGGCTTCAATAAAGCCCATGGGAATTTCCTTACGGGTGATGATATAGTCGGGCGCACCACATTGTTGTCTCTTGGGTTCATTGGTCGCCTTGATTTCCGGAACCAGGCTTTCGATAAGTTGTTGTAGATCTCCACGGAAGGAATGTTCGGTGGAATTCCCCAGCTTGTAACGGTTGCTGATACTGTTGATGTATTGGTCTATGGTCATCATTTGATAAATAGTCTGGCTTATCATATTACAATTCCCCGAAAATACGGATTATCCATTAACTATCGACGAGTATTTGCATTGCAGTTTTGATAATAAAACGGAGTGAAGGGTTCTTCCAGGGTGAGGACGTAATAGCTTCCCAGATGGGAATAGAGATTGGCAGATCCTCTTACAGTATCCACCACAGCGATTTTCTTCCAGTCCCCCGTCAATCCTTTTGCTAAGAGGTGAGCGGACATTGATTTGCCCTTTCAGGGCGCATCAGCCATTTTATTATTCATTTGACCCAAGGCGCTGCCTTGGGCTGGATTGAAAAAGGCTTTCAGCCTTTTGTTCAGAGAATCTGTCAGTTTTTGTTTTTGGGATAAACTGCAATATTGAATAGAATTCTTTTACCTTATACCGCACTAAAGGTCAGAAGTCAGGATTCACTACTGTTACCATGTTACTGATTTTTAAATTGCAAAACTGTCACTTGGATCCCGGGGAGTATCCCGGTTTCTCAGGTGTGTGGGTGGGGTTGTATGAGGGAGTCCGCTTAATTCACGAACCCACAGCAGTTATCTGTAATTTATATTTATTGGGAATCAATCACTTACCTTGAAAAACTTGTTCTGGGATAGCAAAAACATTTACTTCGTTCCGAAAGTAAAATTAGTAAGCTATATAATTTACGAAAGTTGAGTCCACTCCGATTTGTGCTCCTGACCCCAACCCCGATAGTCCCGATCCCGATAGCTATCGGGACTGTCGGGATCGGGGCCCTAAAGAAGACTTAT
The DNA here is from genome assembly GCA_964472165.1 of uncultured Prolixibacteraceae bacterium. Classification (GTDB taxonomy): domain Bacteria; phylum Bacteroidota; class Bacteroidia; order Bacteroidales; family Prolixibacteraceae; genus UBA1413. Next base: position 1,630 of record CAYYJE010000073.1, read on the forward strand.
TAATGTATTGAATATCTGACAGTAACCCCCTTTAGGGGGCAGGGGGTCGGACAAAATAAAACAATTTATCTAGTTCTCGGAGTGGACTCAAAGTTTTTATCTTCAACTGGGAGGGTTGGTGTAACTCTCCCGGTTTCTTTTTGCTTCAAATGGTTCAGTAACTTCAAAAAAACAAAAGGAGTCAGAACTTCTCCTAACTCCTTATCATTCTGGTGGGCTGTACTGGATTCGAACCAGTGACCTCATGCGTGTGAAGCATGCGCTCTGAACCGACTGAGCTAACAACCCTCAAGCGGGTGCAAAGGTTGCATTTATTTTGGTTTTCTGCAAGATTAACCTGAAAATTTCACAGCCATTATTCTACGAACAGAACCAGGCCTTTCAGGTATTCACCCTCAGGATGATAAATACTGACAGGATGGTCGGCAGGCTGGGTCAGCTGGTGCAAGATCCGAACCGACCGGCCACTGATGGCGGCAGCACTGAACACAGCTTCCCTGAATTTGTCGCGGGGCACACTCTGGGAACAGGAAAATGTAAAGAGGATACCCCCCGGCCTGATGATCTGCATCGCCCTGGCATTAATTCTTTTGTATGCTTTGAGTGCCTGGGGAAGGGCATCCTGGTGCTTGGCAAAAGCCGGAGGATCCAGGATGATCAGGTCATAATCCGGTTCCGCATCCCTTAAAAACTCAAAGGCATCGGCACTAAATGCCTTATGCCGGCCGTCATCCTGAAAATTAAGTTCCATATTGGCCAGGGTAAGTTCCACCGCTTTCGCAGAGGAGTCGACCGAATGAACCAGCGCAGCTCCTCCCCGAAGGGCATAGGCAGAAAATCCCCCTGAATAGCAAAACATATTCAGTACATTCCTTCCCCGCGAATAACTTTCCAGCAATCTCCTGTTTTCCCGCTGATCGATAAAGAATCCCGTTTTCTGGCCGGCAATCCAGTCGATATTGAAATGTAATCCATATTCATCCGCCATATGCGGAAGTGTGGCTGATCCGTAAAGGTAGCCATCCGCAGGGGCAAGGTTTGCCTTAAAGGGAACTGTCTTTTCACTTTTGTCATACACGGCAGCTAAACGGCTTCCCAGCACTTCGCGAAGGGCAACCGCCAGTTCCTGGCGGATGAGGTACATTCCTGCAGAATGGGACTGCATCACCGCCACTCCGTTGTAATAATCCACAATAAGCCCTGGAAGTCCGTCCCCTTCCCCATGAATCAACCGGCAGATATTGTGGGTTTCTCCAAAGCAGAAACCCGAAGCTTCACGCACTTCCGCAGCCCTGTGGATTTTTTGCTTCCAGAATTCACGGTCCGCCTCCCTCTCTTCAAAGGAGAATATCCGAACAGCGATCGACCCGACCTGGTAATGTCCCAAACCCAGGAACTCATTGGCGGAGGAAACAACGCGAACGGGTTCCCCTTCCCTGACAGCCGCGGGAAGATATTTGACAGCCCCTGAAAAGACCCAGGGATGAAAGCGCAACAGGGAACTCTCCTTTCCGGGTTTCAAAACCACGGTTTCAAACTTGTGCATTGGCAATGATGGTTTGAAGCTTTTCATATATTTTTAAAGAGGCCCATGCATCCGTGGCCGCATAAACCATTTGCCGGGAGCTAAGTTCGTCAGCCTCCCAGTTGGAGAGTTGCTGAGATTTGGAAATCCTGAATCCAAGCAATATGGCGCATAACTTCTTCAGGCTAAAATCCTTGATTCCCAGATCACGGGCCATCCCCTGCAATTCGACAAATCCGCCGGGAGTGAACCTGCTGATCTTCTGAAGCCCTTTTACATCATCGCGAATGGCAGCGCCTGCTTTTAGCAGGTTCGGATCGGAGAGCAACCGTTTAATTTCGGGAGGTATTCCGGTCATATTGACCCTGATCAGAAATGCCCTGTCATTGGTCGACAGCTGAAGCAGGGCCACCTGGTGATTGTCGCCTTTCCGGAAAGAGGGTTTGGTTTCCGTATCAAAACCCACAATTTTACGTCCGCTGAGACAGGCTGCAGCCACACGTGCCATTTTGGGAGTTTCCACCAGTACAATTTCCCCGTCGAATTGATGCAAGGGAAGTTCAGCCAACTCCTCCGCACTGATGCTTTCCCTGAGGGAAAAACCGGGGTCACTCACCGGAAGGCCGGAAAAAGTGGTCGACCCATCCGGTCGATTGAGGTTTGTCATCGTGATTGGTTTCTTTATTTCTTAAGGGAGATTCATCCGGTTTTCCGGAGAAAACCAGCTGGTGAAGGGCTCTCAGCACATTCACAAGCCTTTGCCCCCAGAATTCCCCAAAATGCGTGCGGCAAACAAACAAAGCATCATTCATCACTTCTTCATTGCCCAGGCTGTAGGAAGTAATAAAATCCTTTAAATCCTGGTAAATATCCATGATGTTCTCCGAGATGCTGGCAGTAACCGTTTCGCTGCCAAACTGGATGTCGGGATCAAAAACTTCATAGTAGCTGTCCGATTCTCCGAGTTTTGAAGCCCATTTAAAAAGCAGCATATTGTAATCCAGCTCGTTGACATACTTTTCGAGCGGCTCATCAAGCTGCTGTTCTGTTTCAGGGAGCAAAGAAGCTTTAAAATAAAGCAATGGAAGTATTTTCCGGGTTAGGTCGGCCAGGGAAGGCGCCGGATATTCACCCGCATTTTCCACGATCCGGCAAAACTCACTGCCCACAGCCACAAATTCCACGACCTGCCGGCTATACACCACGCTGTTTAACTGTTTTTCATCCATCTTACAGATTTCCGTGAGGGTGCAAAATTAACAAAATCAATGTTCACTGTTCCATTCAAGTTTGTTATCGACACGCCGGACAACCTTGCCATTGTCGGTCAGCCACCGCAAAACCTGCCGGAGATGCTCATTGTCGGGGCCAATTTTAAACAACAGATCCTCCAGAAGTTGCGGTATCTTTAATTCCTCCCTGATTTTTTCCATCCAGGTATCAAACTCATGCTTGCTCAGTCCAAGCTGGTTCCGATTCAGGCAGACATCACAAATCCCGCAACGCAACGACTCTTTTTCCCCAAAATATTCCAGTAAAATCTGGCTCCTGCATTTCGACGAGGAGGAGGCATAATGGATGACAGCCTCAATGCGGTCCAGAAAATCCTTTTTCCGCAGTTCATAATTCTCTTTGGAAAAAGTAAGCTTGTCAGGCTCCACCCTGTCGCGGGGAAAGCAGATATAAGGAGTCTTTTTCCTTGGAATATAATCGATTATTTTGGCGGAATCGAGGTTTTTGAGAAAGTTCACAACAACTTCCTTTGTCGTGCTTGCACGGCTGGCCAGTAAATCCTCGTCGATGTGCACATATCCGGTAAAGAGGCCGGTGTAGGATCGCAGAAGGAGCTTGATAAAACTGTCGAAAGTTTCATTGGCTACCTGGAAGCGGTACAAATCATCCCTGTTTACCAGGAAGTAGACCCGTGACGGAGAGTCGATTTCCTCGGTAAAATCAAAATAGCCTTGTCTTTCGAGAATTTTAAGACTGTGGTAAACCTGGGCCACCTGGAACTTGTATTTCTCGGCAAAGAGTTCCAGGGGAAAGTCCAGAACCTGGTTCTTTCCAAAACCCACGGCAATTTGAAGGAAGTTGCATACCGCATCATATATTCTTTTGATGTAGATGAGATCAGGGAAAACCACCGACACATGTTTTTTCAGTTTCGATTTGTCGGCATTGTTGTACAGGAGTACTGCCACGGATTTTTTTCCATCACGGCCCGCCCTTCCAGCTTCCTGGAAATAGGCCTCCAATGAGTCAGGAAGGTCGATGTGGATCACAAAGCGTACATCTGGCTTATCGATACCCATGCCAAATGCGTTGGTAGCCACAATCACCCTGGTTATACCGCTGATCCACTCATCCTGACGACGATGACGCACTTCCCCGCTGAGTCCGGCATGGTAAAAATCGGCCGAAATTGAACTTTTCCGCAACAGATCGGTAACTTCCCTCGTGCCGCGGCGGTTCCGCACATATACGATGCCGCTTCCCCTGGCTCTCTGGAGTGTTCTGACGAGATAGCCCAATTTGTCCTCCTTTTCCCTGACCATGTAGGCGAGGTTGCTCCTGGAGAACGACATGGAAAGCACATTCCGCACAGGGAAAAGCAGTTTTTCCTGGATATCTTTCACCACAACGGGAGTGGCAGTGGCAGTCAGCGCCAGCACAGGAATCCCGGGAAGCAATTTCCGAAGGGCTGCAATTTTCAGATAGCTGGGTCTGAAGTCATATCCCCATTGCGAAATGCAGTGGGCTTCATCCACCGTGATCAGGTTAATGGTCATCTGCTTCAGCCGCTCCGTGAATCTTTCAGACTCCAGCCGTTCAGGAGAGACATAAAGGAATTTATAGTCACCCCACACGGCATTGTCGAGGGTAGTCTTTATTTCCATGGCCGACATGCCGCTATGCAGTGCCAGCGCTTTGATACCGCGGGCGCGCAGATTCTCCACCTGATCCTTCATGAGGGCAATCAAAGGGGTGATCACCAGACACATCCCCTCTGTGGAAAGAGAATACACCTGGAATGTGATCGATTTTCCACCCCCGGTGGGAAGAAGGCCAAGGGTATCCTTCCCTGCTGCTACCGACTCGATAATTTCGAGTTGCAACGACCGGAAAGCGGAATAGCCCCAAAATTTCTGCAATATTTTCTGAAATTCGCTCACTGTTTTACAAATTAACAAAACCCCTTTTGCTTTAACAATTTTTATGGCCAAATTCCTGCTGTCCAAAAAATAAATAGGCTGAAATAGACTAAATTTTGTAGTTTTGCGGATTAATAAAACTTTAAAACTACACGGATGTCTTTTCTTTCGGAAAAAGTGAGAACAGAAGGGCTTACCTTCGATGACGTACTGTTAATTCCTTCATATTCTGAAGTGTTACCCAGGGAGGTAGACCTCAGGACACAGTTCACCCGTCATATATACCTCAACACACCCGTAGTGTCGGCAGCGATGGATACCGTTACCGAATACAAGCTTGCCATTGCCATTGCCCGTGAAGGGGGGATCGGAGTGATCCATAAAAACATGGACATTGAAGAACAGGCGCGTCAGGTAATCAGTGTAAAACGGGCAGAAAACGGGATGATTTTCGATCCGGTGACAATCGAGAGGGGGAAAAAAGTAGCAGATGCCCTTGGTTTGATGGCCAGCTATAAAATCGGGGGCATTCCGGTAGTCGACCGTGAAGGCTACCTGGTGGGAATTGTCACCAACAGGGATCTGCGTTTTGAAAAGAACATGGAAAGGCCGATTGAAGAGGTAATGACCAGCAAAAACCTGATCACCACCACGGAGTCCACCAATCTTGAAAAAGCCTCAGAGATTCTTCAGAGTTATAAAATAGAGAAGCTTCCTGTGGTCGACAAAAACGGGAAGCTGATCGGACTGGTAACTTACAAAGACATCACCAAAGCAAAAGACAAGCCGCTGGCATGCAAGGATGGGAAAGGCCGTTTGCGCGTTGCAGCAGCTATCGGAATTTCCGGTGACAGCCTCGACAGGGTTGACGAACTGGTTAAGGCACAGGTTGACGCAGTAGTCATTGACACAGCCCATGGTCACACCCGGGGAGTCCTTGAAATGTTGCGCAAGGTAAGGAGCCGTTATCCTGAATTGGAAATTGTAGCCGGAAATATTGCCACCGGAGAAGCAGCCCGGGACCTGGTCAGTGCAGGTGCCGATGCCGTCAAAGTTGGAATCGGACCCGGATCTATTTGCACCACCCGTGTGATCGCCGGTGTGGGGATGCCCCAGCTTTCTGCGATTTATGACGTGGCAAAAGCGATCCGCGACTCGGGAGTTCCGGTAATTGCCGACGGGGGGATACGCTACTCGGGCGATATCGTGAAAGCCCTTGCAGCAGGCGCCCACTCCATCATGGCAGGAGGATTGTTTGCCGGAGTAGAGGAATCGCCCGGGGAAACCATACTTTTTCAGGGAAGAAAATTCAAGGCATACCGCGGTATGGGATCCATTGAAGCCATGCAAAAGGGCTCAAAAGACCGCTATTTCCAGGATATGGAAGAAGACATTAAAAAACTGGTGCCCGAAGGGATCGCTGCCAGAGTACCTTTTAAGGGAACACTTGAAGAAGTGCTTTACCAGATGATGGGTGGACTGAGAGCCGGAATGGGATATTGCGGTGCAAAAGACATCCGCCTGCTCCAGGAAGCCAAATTTACCCGGATATCCAATGCCGGTATACAGGAAAGCCATCCCCACGATGTATCCATTACCCGGGAGGCCCCCAATTACAGCAGCAGGCAGATGTTGTAATGAGATTTAAAAATTAACACCCGAAAAATGAAAAGGATATTCACGGCAGCTTTACTGATCGTACTCCTTGGTTTTTCATCCACCGCGCAGAAGAAAAAGGAGATTTTGGTTACCATTGGGGAAACCCCGGTGACCCTTTCCGATTTTATGCGGATTTACGAAAGGAACAATTCCAACATTCAGGATCCGGCGAACAAAAAGAGTGCTGCAGAATACCTCCAGCTGTATATCAATTTCAAACTAAAAGTACTGGAAGCACAGCGTCTGGGTCTCGATACTGCCTCAACCTTCAGGAGCGAACTGGCTGGATACCGCACTGAACTTGCTGCCCCATACCTGACTGATATTCCGCTGAATGAGAAGGTAGTGGAAGAAACCTATCACCGGATGCGCAAAGAGGTCAACGCAGCCCACATCATGATCGCCATACCTGAAAACCAGGCTCCTGACGACACATTGGCTGCCTGGAACCGAATCACAACCATCAGGGAAGAAGTTGTCAACGGCCTGGATTTCAACGAAGCCGCCCTCAAATACTCCCAGGATCCCTCAGCACAATCCAACAAGGGAGAATTGGGATGGTTCTCGGTTTTTCAAATGGTATATCCTTTCGAGGAAGCCGCATTCACCACTACTCCCGGAGAAATTACCGGACCTGTGCGGACCGGCTTTGGCTATCATCTGATCAAGGTTAATGGCATCAGGGATGCCGGGGGTGAAATTCAGGTTGCCCACATCATGAAAGTATATCCGCAGAATGCTTCACCCGAACAAAAAGAGAAGGCTCGTGCAGTGACTGACAGTTTGTACCAGCTGATCCTGAAGGGGGAAGATTTTGGCCGGCTTGCACGCGAAGCATCCGACGACCAGCGAAGTGCCGTCAACAACGGGGAAATGCCCTGGTTCTCAAAAGGCCGCATGGTTCCCGCCTTCGCCGATCCCGCCTTCGCCCTTACCCAAGACGGGGAAGTGAGTAAACCGGTGGATTCAGGATTCGGATACCACATTATCAAACGTCTCGGGTTTAAACCGGTTCCTGAATTTCAGGAAGTTAAAAGAGAGCTGGAAGAACGGATCAAACGCGACCAGGCCAGAAGTACCCGGAGCCGGGAACTTTTTCTGACCCGGCTGAAAAAGGAATACAATTTTACCAGAAACCAGGAGTCCATCAACAAAATCCTCATGGAATCAGCCAAATGGTTTGAGTCGGGGAAACCCAATATTCCCGTCAATCCGGAGAGTTCAGCCGTCTTGTTCTCATTTGCATCACAAAAACTTACACCACTTGACTGGGTTAAATATCTGAGACAGTCTTCTCCTGCCATGGAAAATGGAATCCCGGGTGACCTTGCCGCGATCTTTCACCAGTGGGAAAATGAAACCCTTCTGGCCTTTGAAGAGAGTCAGCTTGAGTCCAAGCACCCCGAATTCCGCTCTTTGCTTGAGGAATATCACGACGGGATCCTCCTCTTCAACATCTCTGAATCCAAAATCTGGCAGCAGGCTTCGGCCGACACTGCCGGACTCCTCAAATTCTACGAAACGAACAAGCAGAAATACCTTTGGCTGGAACGGGTAAAAGGAATGATTGTTAAAAGTCCCTACCCATACATCAGGGAAGAGATGGAAAGACACCTCGAAGCAGGGATTCCTGCCTCCGAACTCCATGACCTGATGCATTTGCAGGACGGCACAATCTCCGTGACGGAAGGAAGCTGGGCTAGAAATGAAAATCCCATCGTCGATTATTATTTCTGGAATGGCCCAAAGCCCGACAATTGGAGCAATGAATCAGGATTTGTCAGAGGAAAGATTGTTGTCAATGAACCCAAAACGCTGGATGAAGCCCGGGGGTACCATATTGCAGATTACCAGCAATACCTCGAAGAGGCCTGGATCAGGGAACTCCGCGAAAAATACCCGGTGAAAATCAACAAAAAGTTGTACAAACAACTTGCCGATGAGTAATCCCCGGTCCCAATACCTCTTTGTGGCGCTCATGCCATTCCTGGTCTCCTGTAATTCCTTGGACACCAGGGAGAAGGTACCTCTTGCCAAAGTGGACAATCAAGTCCTTTACCTCTCCGAAGTGACGAGCGTAATCCCCAACGACATTTCGCAGGAAGACAGTCTTCTGCTTGCCGAAGACTATGTTCATAAATGGATAAGAAATGAACTGCTGATCAGTAAAGCGGAGGAAAATCTCACCCTGTCGCAACGCGATGTGAACAAGGAACTGAAAGAATACCGCAATTCACTGATCATATACCGGTACAAAAAAGAGCTGTTGCAGGAGAAACTGGATACTTCGGTCACAGAAACTGAGATCAGGGATTTTTACAATACCAACAAGGACAACTTCATTTTAGGGAATGACCTGGTGAAAGCGATTTTCGTAAAGATTCCACTGCAGGTTTCAAAACCGGAACAGGTAAAGGCATTCTGTAACCTGACAACCGGTGAAGACCTGCAGGAATTGCAGGAGTATTGTTTAAGAAATGCCGAAAGCTATGAAATTCACGTGGATAAGTGGATTGATGCCAGAATCATTTTCAGGAAGCTGCCTGAAATCAATATTGACGATATTTCAGCGTTACTTAAAAGGAGTTCTTTCCACGAAATCCGCGATGAAGCCTATTACTACCTCATTTCCGTCCAGGGATACCGGCTGAGGGGAGATGTGGCACCCATGGAATATGTGGCCGAAAATGTGAGGAACCTGATTCTTAACAAAAGGAGAATTGACTTCCTGAAAAAAATCGAAGATGATATTTATACAGAAGGTTTACGAAAGCAAAAGTTCAAAATTTACGAATATGAAACAAATTAGATTGAAATACAAAGAGATAATATTTGGCATTCTCCTGTTTTCACTTGCCGGCATCGGGAATACAGAAGCACAGGACCGGGTAGTAGACCAGATTGTGGGAGTTGTCGGGAACAACATCATTCTGAAATCGGAGATTGAAGAGATGTTCAAACAGCAACAAGCCCAGGGGCTCACTACAGAAGGAGACATGAAGTGTGAAATCCTGGAGGATTTCCTCGTGGACAAACTTTTGGTGGCGGAAGCATTACTCGACACCGACATAGTGGTTACTGACAACCAGATCAATCAAAATCTTGACGGCCGGCTGCAAATGTTTATTGCCCATTTCGGATCGGAAAAAGAAGTGGAAAACTACTTTAAAAAACCAATTCCACTACTAAAAGCTGATTTGCAGGAAGTGATCAAAAACCAGTTGCTCAGTTCGCAGATGCAGCAAAAGATTGTAAAAGATGTGACTGTGACTCCCTCGGAAGTACGGTTTTATTACCGCAATCTGAAAGAGGAAGAAATTCCGGACATCCCGGTACAATATGAATATGAGCAAATCACCATCATTCCGGAGATTGAGATGGAGGAGGACAACCGGGTGAAAGCACAACTTCGTGAATTGAAAAGGAAAATTGAAGAAGGGGCCAGCTTCACTACGCAGGCAGTAATGTACTCAGAAGCGCCGGAATCCAGGCTTGGCGGGGAAATTGGCTACCTGGGACGGGCTCAGCTTGATCCGGCCTACGCTGCAGCAGCGTTTAACCTTAAGGACGACAAAATCTCCAATGTGGTGAAGAGTGAGTTTGGATACCACATCATCCAATTGATTGACCGTAAAGGAGAAAAAATTAACACACGCCACATCCTGATGCGCCCGAAAGTATCGCCGGAAGCACTTGAAAAGGCCTCTCTCCGGCTTGACAGTATTGCTGACCTCATCAGAAAAGAGACGGTCAACTTTGAAAGAGCGGCCCTGATGTTCTCGCAGGATAAAAATACGAGGAACAACGGAGGACTGATGATTAATCCTGAAACACTTTCATCCCGTTTCAGCGTGGAAGAGCTGGACCCCGACATCAGTAAGATCATTACCCAGATGAATATCAATGAGATTTCTGATCCCTTCAAAACCACGGATGAAAATTCAAAGCAAACGGTTTATAAAATCATTAAACTGATCAGTAAAACAAACGGACACAAGGCAAACCTGCAAAGCGATTACCAACAACTGGCTGATCAGTATCTGGCAAAAAAGAAACAGGATGTGCTGGAAGAATGGATCACCACCCAGCAGGCGAAAACGTATATCCGCATTGACAACACATATGCCAATTGCAATTTTAAATTCAAAAACTGGATCAAATGATCCGCACCCTGAGCAACATGAAGTATAAAGATGACGTGGAAGCACTTGACGCCCTGCACGCCAAATACAAGGAACTGCACAACGAAATTTCCAGGGTAATTTATGGTCAGGATCATATTGTGACACAGGTGCTGAACACCCTCTTCAGCGGAGGCCACTGTCTGCTGATCGGTGTTCCGGGTTTGGCCAAGACACTGATGGTAATCACAATTGCCAGGGTGCTGGGTTTAAAATACAACCGCATTCAATTCACTCCCGATCTGATGCCTTCCGACATCATCGGCACAGAAATCTTGGATAAAGACCGGCAGTTTAAATTCGTTCCGGGTCCGGTTTTCGCCAATGTGATTCTGGCGGATGAAATCAACCGTACCCCACCCAAAACCCAGTCGGCCTTGCTGGAGGCCATGCAGGAAAGGGCTGTTACTTCTGCGGGACAGCATTTCGAACTTGATCAACCTTTCTTTGTGCTGGCAACCCAGAATCCCATCGAACAGGAGGGCACCTACCCCCTTCCCGAAGCCCAGCTCGACCGGTTTATGTTTTCCATATGGCTCGATTACCCGAAATATGACGATGAAATTACCATCGTTAAAAACACGACATCCACTTACAAATATACGCCACCGACAGTGATCAGCGGAGAAGAGATCCTCTTTTTCCAGGAGTTGATCCGCAAAGTTCCCATCAATGACAGTGTGATACATTATGCGGTGAAACTGGCAGCCCGGACCAGACCCGCCACTGCTATGGCCGCAGAAGCAGCCAATCAGTACCTTAAATGGGGAGCAGGTCCCAGGGCTTCACAGTACCTGGTGCTCGGAGCCAAAACCCATGCCGTCTTAAACGGGAAATATTCACCCGACATTGAGGATGTGCAGGCTGTCGCCCCTTCAATCCTGAGGCACAGAATTATTAAAAACTACAAGGCGGAAGCTGAAAATATCAATATTGACGATATCATTTCCAGGTTGATGTAAATGAGGAATTCTGCAGTATACCACCTTTTCAATGCTGCTCTCAGGAGAGTCTTTCCGGTAGTGCTGCTTTTGCTGTCAGCCGGTGAAATCCATGCACAGGACAAGAAACGGATCGATATTGAAGAGGCCGATTACCTGGAATTTAATGAAGCCATTGTGGCAAACGCCCAGCGGCTGATCGGGAATGTGCGGATCAGACACAATGAAGTACTGATGTGGTGCGACAGCGCATGGGCTTACACCGGCACCAACCGTGTGGATGCATTCGGAAATGTCCATATTAACCAGGGTGACACTGCCCACCTGTATGCCGACATGGTCTATTACGACGGCGACAGAAGTTTTGCCAGGGCCATGAAAAATGTAAAGCTCATCAACAAAACCACAACCCTCACCTCCGACACCGTAGATTACGACCTTATCGGGAATATCGGATATTACGACGACAACGGGAAAATCGTGGACAGCACCAATATCCTTACCAGCAAGATCGCACGTTATTTTGTGGATGAAGATATCGCGTTCTTTTACCAGAACGTGGAAGGCCACAATGAAAAGTACAACCTGGTGAGTGATACCGTCAAATACAATACGGCAACCGGTATTTTTTACATCCAGGGACCAACTACCATCAGGGACTCGGCAAATACCATTTACGCCGAAGACGGCTGGTACAATTCACGGACAGGAGAAGCCCAATTGCTGAAGAATCCGCTGGTTTACAATGAGAAACAACAAATGAAGGGCGACGTCATTGATTACGACCGTGCGAAAGGTTACGGGAAAGCCAGGGGAGTGATCGAAATTGTCGACATCGACAACAATGTAATCGTCAAGGGTAAAAATGCCTGGTTTGACGAAGTGACCGAAACCGCTTTCATCACCGACTCCGCCCAGTTCATCATGGTCAGCGAAGGGGATACGCTCTTTCTTCACGCCGATACCCTTAAAACCGTGTCGGATACCATCCCCGATGAAAAAATCATCAAGGCATTTTTCGGAGTGCGATTTTACAGAACCGACCTCCAGGGAAAGTGCGATTCACTGGTCTATTTCAGTCGCGACTCCACCATCCAACTGTACGCCGAACCCGTCCTGTGGTCAGAAATCCACCAGATGAGTGCCGACTATATCGAGATGAAAACCAACGCACCGGCCCCCGATGAAGTTCAGCTGGTGGACAATTCGTTTATTATTTCGAAACAGGATTCTGTGATGTTCGACCAGGTGAAAGGGAAGAACATGACGGGATATATCGTGGAGGAACAGCTCGACCAGATTTTTGTGGACGGCAACGGGCAAACCATCTATTATGCCCGCGACAAAGGGAATATCATCGGACTAAACAGGGCTGAAAGCAGTAAAATCGGGATCAGGTTCAAGGATGGCAAAATATTCCGGATCTCATTCCTTGGAAATCCCGAAGGTAAACTTACCCCTATCCCGCAACTCAAGGACGAAGAAAGGCGACTGGCAGGATTCGACTGGAAAGAATCCATCCGGCCTACCTCCCGGACTGATATCTTCCGCAAGACCACACCGCCGCCCGC
>CAYYJE010000074.1:0-14512 GCA_964472165.1 uncultured Prolixibacteraceae bacterium
TAGGTTTTGGCAGGGTCGAGGGGCTGGCCGTCCATTTCCGTCACCTCCGCGTCGACGCAAACACCGTCGCCATCCAGGACTGCGGTGTACTTTAATCCCGAGACCATCAGGTCGGGTTCCTTGTTGCGGTTATAGGCATTCAGGATAAGCGATTTAATTTCAGGAAGGGTCATATTGATCACCACTACCTGGTTTCCAAAGGGGTCGAGGCGGAAGATATCCTTGTAGAGGATATCACCGGCGTCAATGAACGGAATCCGGATACCTCCGATATTCTGGAAGGCGATGTCGACACCGCTCATGGCCGTCAGGGCATCGGTCATCATGGCTCCCAGTTCTTCCTTTCCCCTCATGGGTGTTAACGCTGTGGCCAGCACGCGGTTCATCTCCTCATTGTCGTTGTAATGGTCAATGGCTGCCTGAACGGCGGGATCCATTCCCTTCAGGGCATCCAGAGAGATCAGTTCATAACCGATTCCGGTGATCTTTCCGCCTTCGATGGTCAGGGTGGTCTTTCCCACACTGCGCAGCTGGGAGCCGGTTTGCACAATGGTCACCCCGTTTTCTGCGAGCGGCTTGTCCATCACCGTATGAGAATGGCCTCCGATGATCAGGTCGAACTGAGGGTATTTCCGGGCCAGCGGTATATCCCCCTCAATACCCAGATGGGTCAGCCCTACCAGCATGCCGTATTTCTCCTTCAGATATACATAATCTGCTGCCTTTTCATCAGCCGGGGTGAATTTTATACCCTCCAGCCGCGAGGGATGCGACGAGGGTAACCCGTTCCCGTCGAGCTGAATAAAGGAAACCACGGGAATCCGGCATTTCCCGGCCCTGAGGGTTGCAAATGGTTTTATTTTTTTGAGATCTGCCTTTCTGACGTCAATATTTCCACTGATAAAGGGGAAATCAGCCTCTCTCCTTCGTTGAGACAGTTCTTCCTGCCCCATGTCAAACTCGTGGTTTCCGATCGCCGACAGGACAAAACCCGCCTGATTCATCAGATCCACCATGGGATATCCCTTCCGGGGGTACATGTCGACAATGGGATTTCCCGTGAAATTGTCCCCTGCGGAAACCAGGAAAAGGTAACGGTGCTGTTGACGAAGACTGTCGGCCAGCCACGTCAGCTTCGCCATATTGTCGATTTTGGAATGCATGTCATTGGTGTGGAGGATCACCACCTCTGTGTTCTTTTTACATTTTTTTCCGGCCTGGGAAATCCCGGGCAAGGTTAATAAAGCGACAATAAGTAAAATTAATATCCTGTTTATTTTCATTATATTAATAAATTCATTTAAACAAATACTTTATGTTGATTCCAATCAATACTTTATCCAATTTTCCGGAATTATCTTTTGCGTTGGCCGGCTACCCTGAGGAAATAGTGACCTCCTTCAACGGCTGGACCGTCGGGTTCCGTCACGAATCCAAAGCGGTCGTAAACAGCCAGGTAGCCGCTGGCCAGTCGTTTGCTGCTGGCCAGGGAGTAAACCCTCATCGCATCCTGAAGGGTGGCCCCACCAAAAACTGCAATTTTCTTACTATTAATAAATATTACCATACCCAAATATCCTTTCGATGATTTCTTCGAAGTGAATCACATTTGAAGTCATGTCCATATTATTTTGTGTTAACAAAAATAGTCATTTCCGGCAATTGGCACAAAGTAAGACCCTCCCGGACTATCAATAAAACATCAAATGAATATATTTGTTGTGACCAAAACCCATCTTTATGATTGCGCAGCAGGAATTTGAACCCCTGAAGGCTTCCCTTGACGGAGACCTGTTCACCGACAACGTCCAGCGGATCCTTTACTCCACCGATGCTTCCTCCTACAAGGAAAAACCCGAGGCGGTCACCCGGCCTAAAAACAGCGGCGATGTGCTGAAGATCATCGACTTTGCCGCAAAACACGGATTGTCAGTGATTCCGCGTGCCGGGGGCACTTCACTGGCCGGACAGGTGGTGGGTCCGGGGATTGTCATGGACATCTCCAAATACATGAACAAGATCCTGGAATTCAACAAGGAAGAGCACTGGGTGTGGGTGGAGCCGGGGGTGATTCCCGCGGAACTCAACAAATGGCTGGCGCCTCACGGACTCCAGTACGGTCCGGAGACCTCCACCGCCAACCGCTGTTGTATCGGCGGCATGGTGGGCAACAACTCGTGCGGACTCCACAGCATCATCTACGGAAGCGCCCGCGAACATATCCTGGAAGCCGATGTGATCCTCTCCGACGGGTCGGAAGTGTCCTTCGGCCCCCTCACCAAGGAAGCGTTCAGGGCAAAATGCGAGGGGGACCCCACCCTCCTGGAAACCAGGATTTACCGCAATATCTGCGAAATCCTCTCCGACCCCTCCAACCAGGCTGCCATCAGGGAAAACTTCCCCGATCCCCGGGTGACCCGCCGCAACATGGGCTATGCCATCGACGTCCTGCTCAACAGCGAACTCTTCACACCAGGAGGGGAAACCTTCAACTTCTGCAAACTGCTGGCCGGAAGTGAAGGGACCCTGGTCTTTATGAAACGCATCAAGGTGAACCTGATTCCCCTGCCGCCGGTACACATGGGACTGGTATGCGCCCATTTCCATACTCTCGAAGAGTCGCTGAAGGCCAACCTGATCGCTCTGCGTCACCAGCCCCGGGCGGTGGAATTGATGGACGACGTCATCCTGGAATGCACCAAAGAGAACATCGAACAGCGGAAAAACCGCTTTTTCGTAGAAGACAATCCCGGAGCCATCCTGATGATCGAGCTGGCCTTCGACACGGAAGAGGAGTTGCTGAGCGCCAGCAATACACTGATCGCCGATATGAAGGCGGCCGGACTGGGGTACGCCTTTCCGCTGGTCACGGGCGCCGATTCCATCAAAAAGGTGTGGGCCTTGCGCACGGCCGGACTGGGGGTGCTGGCCAACGTTCCGGGGGATCGCAAGGGGGTGCCCGGCTTTGAGGACACCGCCGTCCATCCCGAATTCCTGCCCGATTATGTGGCTGAATTCAAGGTAATCCTGCAAAAATACGGTCTCGACAGCATATATTATGCCCATATCGCCACCGGCGAAATCCACTTCCGGCCGATGCTCAACCTCAAAGATCCCGGTGATGTGCAGATCTTCCGCGACCTGATGACCGACCTGGCCGCCCTGGTCCGCAAATACCGGGGTTCCCTGAGCGGGGAACACGGCGACGGGCGAGTACGCGGTGAATTTATTCCCTTTATGCTGGGGGAACACAACTACCAGCTGATCCGCAACCTCAAATATTCCTGGGACCCGAACAGCCTCTTCAATCCGGGGAAAATCGTGGATACTCCCCCCATCACCGACAATTTCCGGTTTGAACCCGGCACGGTGATCCCGCCCTTCGACACCATCTTTGACTTTTCGGCCAACAAAAGCTTCTTCTCGTCGATTGAGAAGTGTAACGGTTCGGGCGACTGCCGCAAGTCGGAGATCATCGGGGGGACCATGTGTCCCACCTATATGGCCACACGTGATGAGGACAAGACCACCCGGGGAAGGGCCAACCTGCTCAGGGAGCTCCTCTCCAAAGCCAACGGGGGCAATCCCTTCGACCAGAAGGAAATCTACCAGATCCTCGACCTCTGCATCTCCTGTAAGGCCTGCAAGTCGGAGTGTCCCTCGAATGTCGACATGGCCAAGCTGAAGGCTGAATTCCTGCAGCATTACTATGACATCCACGGCATTCCCTTCCGGAGCCGCCTGGTGGCCTACCTGCCGCGTCTTGAACAGCTGGCCATGCTCGTGCAGCCCCTTTCAAACTTCATGATGAAACAGGCTTTCTTCAAGGGGATAGTGGGATTCCACACCCAACGGAACCTTCCTCCACTCTCGCGCATCACCCTGAACCGCTGGTTCCGGAACGGCGCTTCCCTGACCGTGGAGAACCCCAAAAAACGGGTCTACCTCTTCAACGATGAATTCACCAACTTCAATGAGAGCGACATCGGCATCAAGGCCATCCTGTTGCTGACCCGCCTGGGCTATGAAGTGCGCATTCCTGTGCACAAGGAGAGCGGCCGTACCTGGCTATCTAAGGGACTGGTGCATACGGCGCAGAAAATCGCCACAGAGAATGTGTTGCTGCTGAAAGACGTGATCTCGGGCGACACCCCCCTGGTGGGCATAGAACCCTCGGCCATCCTGGCCTTCCGCGATGAATACCCTGAGCTGGTGAAAGAGGAGCTGCGGGCCGCAGCCGCCCGCTTGGCGGAAAATGCCCTTCTCTTCGAGGAGTTTTTCTGCCGCGAAATGGAAGCCGGAAATATCTCCGCGGAACGCTTTACCCGTGAGAAAATGGAGATCCTCCTGCATGGCCACTGCCAGCAGAAATCGGTAGCCTCCACCGCCCCCACGAAAAAGATGCTCTCCTTCCCCGAAAATTACAGCGTCAGGGAGATTCCCTCGGGGTGCTGCGGAATGGCGGGCGCCTTCGGATACGAAAAGGAGCATTACGACCTCTCCATGAAAATCGGCGAAATGGTGCTCTTCCCGGAAGTGCGGTCAGCGGCGGAGACCACCGTGGTCTCGGCACCCGGCACCTCCTGCCGCCACCATATCAAGGACGGCACCGGCCGCGATGCTCTTCACCCCGTGGAGGTGATGTATCAGGCGCTGAAATAAACAAGGTAAAGGACGAGAGGCCTTCGCTGCGCTCAGGCCAGGAACAGGCTGAGGTTGAGGTTGAGGGGAAGGGGCTTCTCCGGGCTGTGCAATCCGAAATCCGAATTCCGCCTTCCGCAATCTCTCAGGTTCCTATCGGATAAAAATTTACAGACTTGGTCAATCGGGCAAGACCAGGTTCTGTCCCCGGTTGTCGAAGAAAAGGGCTTCCCTGATTTTGGCCATCCGGTTGCGGGCATAGGCTTCGTTGAGTGCGTCGTTGCCAGCTTTCTCCAAATATTTCCTGTAGTATTGGTACGCCACCGATTTGTCAGGTTCAAACTCCTCATAGGTAGTGGCCATCTCAAAGAGCACCTCGTAGTCGGCAGGGTCCAGTTCGAGGACTTTCCGGTAGGAGGCGATGGCTTTCGGAAACTCGCGGCATAACCCGTGGACCTGCGCCATGGTGCGGTGTATGACCGGAAGATACCAGGGCATGGAGAGCTCTTCGGCCAGTTTAAGATACTGCTGGGCCGCTTCAAAATCCTTCAGGTTTTTATAACTCAGCCCCATATAAAACGGGATCATCGGATCATTGGGAGTCAGGTAAAGGGCGGGTTCCAGCATCCGGAGTGCCTTATCCTCCTCTTTGTTGAAATAGAGCACCACCCCGTACTCCTTGCGGACATTCAGGGTGGTGTCATTATGGGAGAGGTATTGCGCATATCCTTCAGCGGCACGGGCATACTCCTTCAGGTAATAGTCGTTTTGCGCCAGCCGCAGTTCAACCAGGGAATTACCGGGAAACAATTCCTGTGCATCGGCCAGTATTTTCCCGGCCTGCACAAACGCCGTGTCCTGCTGATAGAGGGTGGCCAGCGCCAGTGAACTCCCCAGATCACGGGGATTCATCTCCAGCACCTTCAGAAAAAGCTGTTTGGCTTCCCCGCTTTTGTTCAGACGGGAAGCGCTGATGGCCAGCTGCCTGTTGAAAAAGAGGTTGAGGGAATCGGCCTTCCGCAGTTCCGTAAAAACCCGGTAGGCATCCCGGTTCTCCTGCATGGTCAGCAGCAACCTGCCCATTCGCCCCTTCAGCGGAAGATGCCCGGGAGTGATGGTCAGCGCATGCTGGTAGGCATGGAGCGCATCGACTGAGTTCCCCATGGCGATGTAAAGATCGGCCAGTTCCGACCACCACACCGTGTTCGCGGAGTCCCGGGCCAGCGCCTGCCGAAGGGCACCCAGAGCGCCGGGGTAGTCGAACCGGTCACGCAAGGCCAGTGCCTGGCGGTATTCCGCATAACCCGGCCGCGAAGAGAGCAACAACGTGTCGCCAGGCCGTGTAATTTCCACCTCACGATCAAAAGGATCGGGAATCAGTTCTTCCTCCTGGGCATAAAGGGAGCCAAAGGAGAAAAACATCACAAGAAGAACAAAAAGCTGGTACCGGGATTGAGAAATAGCCATATAGATCAGGAAACTTTTTAAGTTCACAACAAAGGTAAACTTGTCAGGAAAGATAAGTTCAAAAAGCAAAATTTACCGCACCGGAGCAATGGTTATTGCAGGACAAAACTGATGGGCACCGTATAGGAAACATTGACGTCTTTCCCCCTTTGTTTTCCGGGCTGCCAGCGGGGCATCGTATTCACAACCCTCAGGGCTTCCTTGTCAAGAACAGGATCCACCCCGCGGGCAATTTTGGCATTTTTCACACTTCCGTCGGCCGAAACCACAAAGGTGACATAGACTTTCCCCTGAATTCCCTTTTCCTGGGCAATTTCAGGATAGTCAACAGCTGAGGAGATGAATTTCCGCAGGGCATCCTCCCCGCCGGGGTATTCGGGCATCTCTTCCACAATAAAAAAGACCTGCTCCTCTGCCGGCAGTTCACCTGAACTCTCCATCCTTACCTCAGTGCGTGTTCCCGGTTCCGGATCGCCCTTTTTGAAAATCAGGCTACTTAAATTTCCTTCCTTTTGGGTCACACTGACCATTTGGTAATTTCTTGAACGAAAGAGAGAGTCCACCAAACGAACATCCTTGGTATCACACGAGATTCTCAGAAGGGAGTCGGTGCCGCCTATCACCAGGCTTTCATCGGTTCCGGCTCCCACCTTCGTGCTGTTTTTCTTTTCACAGGCAAAAACGACCACCAGTGCGATGGCGATCACAATTCCTGACAGAATTTTAATCCCCGCAGCCTTGCGGGAGGGTATTTTTGTCATCATTTTAAAACGGTTTTTCAGGAGTGAATAATTGAAATGGTGGGCCGCGAAAACCTTGTTCCCGACGACCTCTGAAAGCAACAATTTTTTGTATTCGTCGGGAGTCAATCCCGAACGGAGTACGGCTCGGTCGACCAGGTACTCGTGATTTTCTCGAACCGCCCTTTTCAGCAGCCAGATAAAGGGGTTAAACCACTGGAAAACCAGCAGGATGTCGAGCAGGAGAATATCCCAGGTATGACCTTGTCTGATATGCTCCCGCTCGTGAAGAACAATCCGGTCATAACCGGGAATCTGTGCGTAATCCTCAGGAATAAACAGATAGTTGAGAAAGGAAAAGGGATTACTCTCCCTGCCATTCAGCACCATCTTAAAATCCCCGGAATCGGTCACTTTCCCTTTCCGGATGATCAATAAAATCTGTCCCAGACGCAACAGGGAAATAATGGCCATCACGAGTACCCCGGCGAGCCAGAGGTTGACGATCATCCGGGAGGAGATGACGAACTGCTCCACATTTCCGGAAAAGCGCTGCCGCTCGACCAGCACCGTTTCCAACAGGTTCCGGTAGGGTGTCACCGTCACTTCAGGAAGGATGACCGGCTGCGGAGCCAACACCGGAATGGCTAGTAAAGGCAGTAAAAGGGAAAAAAGAACGGAAAAGAGTAGAAATAACCGGTTGGTCCTGAAAAAGGTCTCCTTCCTCAGGAATAACAGATAAACCAGGGAAAACAGCGTCAGACTGACCCCCGATTCCAACAGGAAATTTACCGGATTAACCATCCTGCTCCTCCCCTTCCGCGGTGAAATCCTCCCTGACCTGCTGCATCAGCTCATCCAGCTCGGAAATGGTCAGATTGTCCTCTTTTGCAAAAAAGGAGACCATCTCCCGGAATGAGCCGCTGAAATAGTTCCGCATGAAATTCTTCATGAAAGAGCGGGTATAGTCGTTCTTTCCGACCAGCGGAAAGTACTCATGGGTCTTGCCGTAAGCCGTATGGTCCACAAAACCCTTCTGCTCCAGAATCCTGACAATAGTCGACACCGTATTGTAGGCCGGCTTCGGCTCGGGAAACCGCTCCACGATATCCTTCACGAAGCCCTTCTCCAGATCCCAGAGAATCTGCATTATCTGCTCCTCGGCTTTGGTAAGCTCTTTCATAACATCAGTTTTAGACACAAAGACTTAAGACACAAAGTTAATGTAAAACGGTCATCCTTTGTTCCTTGGTGTCTTTGGGTTCATCATTACTTTAAGGAAAACATCACGGGGATGGTGTATGAAACCCTGACTGGAACCCCTTTCTGTGTCCCCGGCTTCCACACAGGCATAAGTCCGGTTACCCTGACCGCCTCCTGATCCAGCAGCGGATGAACTCCCCTGACCACTTTTACATCTCCTACCTTTCCGGTAGCATCGATGACGAAAGTGACATAGACCTTCCCCTGAATGGTGTCCTTTTTAGCCTGCTCAGGATAGGTGATGTTTTTAACCATAAATTCGCGGAGTGCCGCCTCCCCTCCCGGGAATACGGGCATCTCCTCCACCACGTAATAGGTTTCAGCCGCTGCAGGCTTTTTCTCCTGGGCAAAGGCCGGCGGTAAAACACCGGCCATACACAGTCCAAGCATCATGATAAAAGCAATTGATTTCATTGTGTAATCTTTTAGATGAATAATTTTAATTTCTGCGATGATGGATATCCGGTTCAAATATACAACTAATTATTTAGTTATACAACTAATGTGTTAGTTATTTTTTAAATATTAATTTCGCTGAAAATTTCCTTATGATTCCATACCTGCAGGCCGAGGATCTTACCAAACGTTACGGGGGGCTGTTGCTTTTCGAGGGTATTTCCTTCACCATTGCCAAAGACATGAAGGTAGCCCTGATAGCCCGCAACGGAGCCGGGAAGAGTTCGCTTTTTGACCTGCTTGCCGGGAAGGATGTTCCTGACAGTGGCCGGATTACCTGGACCAAAGATCTCAGGGTCGGATATCTGGAACAATCCCCCCAGCTCGATCCCTCGCATACCGTGTGGGAGGAGATTTTCACTGCCGACAGTCCCAAATTGCGTTTGGTCAGGGAGTATGAGCTGGCGCTGGCTCACCACGACCAGGAGCTGATTGCGCGTCTCACCGGGGAGATGGAACAGTTGGGGGCCTGGGATGCCGAAACCGAGGTGCGGCAGATCCTTACCCGGCTGAAAATCGACCAGCTGGAAGCGCGGGTAAGTGAGATGTCGGGCGGAGAGAAGAAAAGGCTGGGACTGGCCAAGGTGCTGATCAGCCATCCCGATTTCCTGATGCTCGATGAACCCACGAACCACCTCGATCTCGACATGATTGAATGGTTGGAGAACTATCTCGGGAAGAGTTCCGTCACTTTGCTGATGGTGACTCATGACCGTTATTTTCTTGACCGGGTGTGTGATGAGATTCTGGAGCTTGAAAACAACGAAATTTTCAGATATACCGGGAACTACAGCTATTTCCTCGAGAAGCGGGAGGAGCGCATGGAATCGCGCCAGTCGGGCATCAACAGGGCCCGCAACCTTTTGCGCACCGAAATCGAGTGGATGCGCCGTATGCCTCAGGCCCGCTCCCACAAAGCCAAATACCGCATCAACGCCTTTGAAGGGCTCCAGGAGAAAGCCCGGTCCCGCTTTGATGACAAAACTGCCGACCTGAGCATCCGCTCGGCCCGTCTGGGGAAAAAGATCATGGAAATTAACAACCTCACCAAAAGTTATGGCGACCTGAGGCTTATTGATGATTTCACCTACACGTTCAGCCGTTTCGAAAAGGTGGGGATTGTCGGCGACAACGGAACCGGAAAAACGACCTTCCTTAATTTAATCACAGGATTGACGGAGCCTGATTCGGGAAGCATATCTGTGGGCAAGACCATCCGATTCGGCCACTACCGCCAGTCGGGAATCGAGTTCAATCCCCGTGACAAGGTGATCGATGCTGTCAATAAAATAAGTGAAGTCATTGGCTTCGAGGATGGCACACAGGCCACCGCCCAGCAGATACTTACCCGGTTCCTCTTTCCTCCATCCGTCCAGTACGACTATGTGGAAAAGTTGAGCGGCGGGGAACAACGCAGGCTATACCTCTGCACCGTACTGATGCAGAATCCCAACTTTCTGATTCTCGACGAACCCACCAACGACCTGGATATTCTTACCCTCTATGTGCTTGAAGAATACCTGCGGGAATTTGAGGGATGTGTCATAGTCGTCTCCCACGACCGTTTTTTCATGGACAAGATCATCGACCATCTCTTTGTCTTCGACGGCAAGGGTAAGATCACCGATTTCCCGGGGAATTACACCCAATACCGCAATTCGCTGGAAGAGTCTTCAGCCAGTGCTCCCGTGACCAAAAAGCCGGAGGTTACCGCGAACGAAAGGCCCATCCGGAAAACCGACATCAACAAGCTCACTTTCAAGGAGAAAAGGGAGCTGGAGATGCTCGAAGACGAGATTTCCACGCTTGAAACCAGGAAGAGGGAGCTGGAGGAAAAGCTCCAGTCGGGCAGCCTTGGTCACGAGTCCCTCTTTGCCACATCCCAGGAGATTGGGCGCATCGGAGATCAGCTGATGGAAAAGGAACTCCGGTGGTTGGAGCTCAGTGAAAAGGAATAAAAAGTGTCCCGCAGATTAAGTTGATTTCCGCAGAAATTAAAATTTCGTCTGCGTTCATCAGGGTCATCTGCGGGACACCAAAATCACACCGGCTGGTTTAAACCAACGTATATCCGGTCCGGTAGGTATAGTGAAGTTTTGCTGCGGCAGCGCCATCGGCATCATCCACGAATGTTTCGGTTGCCGGATCCCACTTAATGGTCTTCTTCAGATCGCAGGCGATGTTGCCGAGTGTACACACGGTGCAGGTACGATGGCCCACTTCCACCGGGACAACAGGATCTTTGCGTTCCCTGACAGATTCAATAAAGTTGACCTGGTGCGGTATCTTGGTTTCGTAAGGAGTATTTTCAGCCGTAGCGGGAGCTGCCGGTACCCATGAAGGATCGGAAGCTTCGAAAGCGCCGCGGGTGACCATGATCCACCCCTTTTCACCGATGAATTTAACGCCTTTGGTCATTTTTTCATCAAAAGGTTCCGATGTCATCACGGTGCCGTTGGCATATTTAAAAGTCATGAATTCAGTGCCGTCGCCCACCGGGGAGATCTCCACCGGTCCGCTTTCGTCCATTCCTAGGCCCCATTGCACGATATCGAACATGTGGGCACCCCAGTCGGTGGTAAAGCCACCACCCATCTCTTTGTACCAGCGCCATGCGCCCCAGATGGTTTCATCCTGCTCCGGATCAAGGGTGATCAGCGGATCGAGTTCGTTGTTGTAATGGATGGTTTCAGGAAGTGGCCCCAGCCAGAGATCCCAGTTGAGATCTGCGGGGAGGGTTTCTTCGGGAAGATCGTAAGGTTTCGGGGGAGCTCCCACATAAGCATGGGCGGTAATGATTTTCCCAAGGGTTCCATCCTGGACCAATTTCACGGCATGCTGGAAATTCGGATCGGAACGCTGCTGGCTGCCCACGGCAAGAATACGGTTGTTGTCACGCACAGCTTTACGCAGCTCCTGGCCTTCACTGATCGTGAAGGTCAGCGGTTTTTCCAGATAGACATCCTTGCCGGCCTTGACAGCAGCAATGGCAATGATGGCGTGGTAATGGTCGGGGGTGGCAATCACCACGGCGTCGATGTCCTCACGCGCCAGAAGATCCTGGTACTTTTCATAAGTCAGAACTTCTGCTTCTTCTCCCTTTTCCGCATAATGGGCCTTTACCCTCTTCTCAAAACGTTTGCACTTGATTCCATACACATCCGAGCCTGCCAGCACTTTCACACCGGGGATGTTGATAAATCCCTTCAGCAGAAACATGGACTGACGTCCCAATCCGATGAAGCCCAGCCGTAAATCGGAACTGGTGGGTGCCACTTTAGGTTTGCATCCGCCCAGGGCGGGTAAAACTGCCATTCCGGCCAATCCAACAGCTGCAGTACCTAAAAACTGCCGCCTTGAAATTCCGTTTTTGAATTGCTTTTGCATTTGTTTGATTTTTTGGTTGCTATAAATTAAGTTCGGTAATCCGTTGATTATCTAAAAATACGGCGTGAAAATAGAGATATTTCAGCAAATAATAGGGAATTAATATAAGTTTTCCATGAAAAAAGAAATCACCAGACAATTGTCGCTACTGTCCCGCCATCGAGCTGTACTGCCACTTTTCGTCCGCCATACCGGAGGTTCACCGTTTTGGTTTCACCGGAGTCGTTAAGCACGATGACTGCCTTTTTCCCGTCTTCGTTGCGGAAAGCCACGTTGGGAAATCCCGCCACAGCTGAAGATCCGATCCGCACCGCACCAGGTTTTACAAATTTGGAAGCGTGGGCGATGATATACCAGGCCACATTGCGGGTCACCTTGTTCCCGTCAATAGTAAGCGCCCCAAGACAACGGGTGCATCCCCCCCCAGTGTGGGGATCCTGATTCGGGTCGGCGGCAAGGTTCCATTCCAGCACGCACTTACACCAGTTCCTGGATGCACCCACTATCAACTCACGAATGTGCCAGGCCAGGTCACCCCCGAAATTGGAGGGCGCCCCTACCCATTGCTCCGTGAAATAAAGGTTTTTATCGGGATAAGCCTGATGGACCTTTGAGAGTTCGCCAATCGATCCGCCATAAAGGTGAAAGGCGGTGCCGTCAATAAATTCCCTGGCACCTGCATCCCCCAATACGGTAAGCGGATAATCGATACGATCGGCATTGTGGTCATAAATGATGATCCTGGTTTTAAGTCCTGCTTTCCTGAATGCAGGGCCCAGACTTTGCCTGATAAATGCAGCCTGTTCAGTGGCAGGCATCAGCAAACTGGGGTTGTTCCCGGGATGAAGCGGTTCATTCTGCACGGTTACGGCATCGATGGTGATACCCTCAGCTTCCATCCCCTGGATGTATTTCACAAGATACAACGCATAGGCATCGTAATACTCCGGAAGCAGGGAACCTCCAATGGAACTTTTGTTGTCTTTCATCCAAACCGGAGGAGACCAGGGTGATCCAAGAATTTTCAGGTCCGGATTAAGCGCAGTGATTTCTTTTAAAACTGGGATTAAATCCACTCTGTCAGGGTCGAGACTGAATTTCTTCATTTCCGGATCCGTCTCCCCGGGAGCCAGGTCATTGTATGAAAAAACCCTGTCGCTCAGATCAGAAGCTCCGATACTGACCCTCAGATAACTGACCCCGATCCCTGATTCCGTAAACAACTCCTTTAAAAGCGCTCCTCTTTCAGCTACTCCCATCCTGTTCAAAAGGATGGCACTCCCTCCGGTAAGGGTATATCCAAAGCCATCCATCTGTTGGAAAAGCTGGGTGGTGTCTATATCGATTACGGGAAAGGCATTGTTGATAAATCCGAATTTCAGCCCGGGCTCCTCATTCAGCAGGGTTTTCCCATCACTGCTTGTAATCCAGTATTTCACCGGAATAGAAGTGGTTTCAGACGGTTTGTGGTTTTCCGATTTTCCTTCACAACCTGCAAGGGCAAGATGACCTGCAAATCCCAAAATGAGAAACACTGTCCGGAATAGTTTATTTTTCATTTTAAAAGACTTTTAATTC
Source organism: uncultured Prolixibacteraceae bacterium (assembly GCA_964472165.1). GTDB lineage: Bacteria > Bacteroidota > Bacteroidia > Bacteroidales > Prolixibacteraceae > UBA1413. The sequence goes on from CAYYJE010000074.1 coordinate 13,533, forward strand.
ACATAACCCAAAAATCGACTCAATCCATGCTAATTAACTAATTCTTTTCCATTCATACAATCTTTCGCTGAAAAAACGGAGTGCCTTTCAGAAATATGTTGTACAGCATACTACATTTTTCCTTTCTTGCTTCCGTGTACGAACACGGAAGCAAAAAAAATCCTAATTTTGGGTTTGCTTAAGATTTAATGAAGGTAAAGGAGAAACGTGGAAACATCAAAGCAAATACGGATAAAAGATATTGCCCGAAAGGCAAATGTTTCCATCGGCACTGTGGACAGGGTCCTGCATAACCGGGGTGAAGTGTCGGATGAAACCCGTCAGAAAATTCTGGCCATCATTGACGAACTTGAATACCAGCCCAACATTCTTGCCAGTACCCTGGCCTCCAAAAAGCATTTTGTATTTGCGACGCTCCTCCCTACCCCCTTGTCCAGGGAAGGATACTGGACAAAGCCTGTGGTGGGCGTGCGCAAAAGGATCACCGACCTGAAACAGTATGGCATCACCCATGAGTCATATACATACAGTCAGTACGATCCCGCTGACTTCAAAGAGAACGCAGCCCGGATACTGACCTTGAATCCCGACGGGATCGTATTTGCTCCCTTTTTTTTCAAAGAGTCGCTGAACTTCATTGCCGGACTCAAAGCAAAACAAATTCCCTTTGTTTTGCTCGATTCCAACATTCCCGGGCAGGGACAAATCGCTTACATCGGCCAGAATTCATTCCAGTGCGGGATGTTGTCGGCTAAATTACTCTCCATCCTCACCTCTCCCCGGGAGAACCTGATGGTCATTCATTATGCCAAGGAAATGGACAACCAGAACCATCTGGTGCAGAGGGAGATGGGTTTTTACGAATGGTTCAGGGAAAAAAAGGATACCCGCACCATCAGAACCTTTGAGATCAGTGACGGAGAACCTTCCGCATGTGTCAGACAATTGTCCCACCTGCTGGAGACCTACCATCCTTCCGG
>CAYYJE010000075.1:0-5322 GCA_964472165.1 uncultured Prolixibacteraceae bacterium
TTTTCTCCTCCAGATCCGAAAGTCGCTTCCTTACCTCTTCCAGCTTCTCTTTTTCTTCAGAAGGGATCTCTTCTTCCTTCTTCCCCTTCTTTTCCTTTTCCAGTGATTCTTCCTGTGCTTTCAACCCCTTTATCTCCTGTTGCATAACCTCCAGCTCCGCACCAATTGACTGAGTTTTCTCTTCCAGCACTTTTTTTACCAGCGGGTGGGCGGTGTTGACCACCAGATTGAGGCTCTCAGGCATGTTGCCGTAGAATCCCATGCCCCCCTGGAACTGGCTCATATCCTTCATGCGGCGCATCCATTCGTTGCGGGTCACCACCATGGGAGCTCCGTTCTCTCCCAGGTCCTTGAAATCGACGATATAGCTGACACCCCCGTTCTCCGGGGTTACTCCCTGAAACACCGGGGAAAGCTCCTGCTTATCCTCCCAGCTCATTTCAGAAGAATCGTCACCCTCTTTCCTGATCAGATGCTCCACCACATCGGAATCGACGCGGACAAACCTCTTGCTGCTGTATTTCTGCTCCAGCTTATTCGCCATAGGGGTGGTCAGAATGTCATCCATCACCAGCACATCATACCCCTTCGACCGGGCAGCATCCACAAAAGTATACTGCTCATCGGCATTGCTGGTGTACAGGTAAATCAGGTTCTTTTCCTTGTCGGTCTGGTTCTCCCTGATCAACTTCTCATATTCTTCGGGTGTGAAATATTTCCCTTCTGAATTTTTGAAGAGGAAGAAGGATTCGGCACGCTCAAAGAATTTCTCGTCGGTGAGCATGCCATATTCAATGAAGATCTTCAGATCGTCCCATTTCTTTTCAAACTCTTCCCTTTTATCCTTGAAGAGTTGTTGAAGCCTGTCGGCCACCTTCTTTGTAATATGGGAGCTGATCTTCTTCACATTGGAGTCGCTCTGCAGATAGGAACGTGAAACGTTCAGCGGAATGTCGGGAGAATCGAGTACCCCGTGCAACAATGTCAGAAAGTCAGGGACAATTCCCTCGACCGAGTCGGTGACAAAAACCTGGTTGCTGTAAAGCTGGATCTTGTTCTTCTGCACCTCCAGGTTATTCTTGATCCGGGGAAAGTAAAGGATCCCCGTCAGATTGAAAGGATAATCGACATTGAGATGAATGTTGAAGAGGGGCTCGTCGGCCATCGGATAGAGCCTGCGGTAGAAATTAAGGTAATCCTCGTCGGTAAGATCGGCAGGTTTGCGGGTCCAGGCGGGATTGGTTTCGTTGATCTGGTTATCCTCGTCGGTTTCCACCTCTTTCCCGTCCTTCCAGGTTTTCTTCTTGCCGAAAACCACCGGAACGGGCAGGAACTTGCAGTATTTCTCGAGTATTTCGGTGATCTTGCCCTCCTCGAGGAATTCTTCCGACTCCCCGTTGACATGCATGATCACGTCGGTACCCACACTCTCCTTCGTGGTCTCTTCGAGGGTGTATTCGGGACTCCCCTTGCAGCTCCACTTCACCGCGGCTGCACCCTCCTGCCATGAACGGGTAATGATCTCCACCTTCGAGGAAATCATAAACGAAGAGTAGAAACCCAGTCCGAAATGACCGATAATGGCATTGACATCATCCTTGTATTTCTCCAGGAATTCATTGGCGCCCGAAAAGGCGATCTGGTTTATGTACTTCTCCACCTCTTCGCCGGTCATGCCGATCCCGTCGTCCGACACCGTGATGGTCTTTTTCTTTTTGTTCAGGGTCACACGCACCCTGGCCTCTGACAAATCTCCCTTGTAATCCCCCTTCGAAGCCAGTGTTTTCAGCTTCTGTGTGGCGTCAATGGCGTTGGAGACAATTTCACGCAGGAAGATGTCGTGATCAGAATAAAGAAATTTCTTGATGATGGGGAACAGATTTTCACTGGTTACCCCGATGGTTCCTTTTGACATATTGCTCATTTTTTTGTTTGTACATTGATTTACCGGCAAAATTGCAGGCAAACCGTGTGCCACTGCAGGAGGACTGACGAAATGACACACCGGACTGAGGTCAAGGAGACCATATGTTGATTTGTTGATTTGTTGATTTGTTGATTTGTTGATTTGTTGATTTGTTGATTTATTTGAAACCCGACACTTCATCAAATCATTAAATCGACAAATGGATCAAGGTTGAGGTCGAGGTCGAGAATTGTTCAAAGGTTCAAAGGTTCCAGGGTTCCAGGGTTCAAAGGTTCCAGGGTTCCAGGGCTCCAGGGTTCCAGGGCTACGCCGTTCAAGTCGGAGCGAATTGTAAATCCTGAAAGAATCGTCAGGAGCGGAGATCCCGATCGGTGGCGTCGGGAGGTTCAACAGGCGTTCAAAAGCCCTGCGGACCTTTCAAAATCGTTCAAAGGTTGTCGGTGGAGGAACAAATAGCCTTCGGTTTTAACCGAAGGATCCGGGTTATCCGGGTTCCAGTCCGGGTCTGTTTTGAGGTGAAAAAAAATATCGTGGTGACCTTCGTGCTCTTTGTGTCTTCGTGTTGAGAATTATACGGAATCTTTATTACTTTGTACCAAAATAAAGGATCGATGACCGACCTGGAGCACCACTTTGAACCTTTCCGGAAAAAGATCACCGGTATTGACAAAACCTTCACTACCCCCTTCGGGGAGAAGAAGATCGTATACGCCGACTGGATTGCCAGCGGCAGGCTCTATGGCCCCATTGAAGAGAAGCTTCTGTCGGTTTTTGGTCCCTTTGTGGGGAATACCCATTCCGAGACCAGTGAAACCGGGGTACTGATGACCCGCGCCTACCACCGGTCTCACCAGCTGATTAAAGAATACTGCAACGCCGGTCCCAACGATGTGATTATCACGGCAGGATCGGGAATGACCACTGTGATCAACAAATTCCAGCGCATCCTGGGACTCAAATACTGCGGAAAGCTGTCGCGCCGCAACTGCATGGCCGAACGCGACCGCCCCGTGGTGTTCATCACCCACATGGAGCACCACTCCAACCACACTTCATGGTACGAAACCAATGCCGATGTAGTCATCGTGGAACCGGGCCCCAACCTGGAAGTTCTCCCCGAAAACCTGAGGAAACAACTGGAAAATTACAAAGACCGACCTTTCAAGATCGGCTCCTTTTCCGCCTGTTCCAATGTCACGGGAGTAAGAACCCCATATCAGCAGCTGGCGGCCCTCATGCATGAATACGGAGGGGTCTGTTTCATCGACTTTGCCGCCTCGGCCCCCTATGATCCCATCGACATGCACCCCGCCGACCCCCTTAAGAAACTCGACGCTGTCATGTTTTCACCCCACAAATTCCTGGGAGGCCCCGGATCATCGGGTGTCCTCATTTTCGACTCCTCCATGTACCACAATGACGTCCCCGACCAACCGGGCGGCGGCACCGTCGACTGGACCAACCCCTGGGGAGATTACAAATACGTCGACAACATTGAGGTCCGCGAGGATGGAGGAACCCCCGGATTCCTCCAGTCGGTCAAGACCGCCCTCTGTTTCCGCCTGAAGGAAGAGATGGGAAGTGACCAAATCCGTCAGAGGGAAGAGGAGCTGCTCCGCAGGGCATTTGCCGGACTTGACACCATTCCCGGATTGAAGATCCTGGCCGACAACATCCGCAACCGGCTGGGCGTCATCTCATTTTATATCGAAGGTATCCATTACAATCTGGTGGTAAGGCTCCTCAACGACCTTGCGGGCATCCAGGTGCGCGGAGGATGCGCCTGTGCCGGAACATACGGTCACCTTCTTCTTGAAGTGACACACGAAAAATCAAAGGAGATCACCTGGAAGATCAACCACGGCGATCTTTCGGAAAAACCGGGATGGGTCCGCTGGTCGCTCCACCCCACCACCACCGATGCCGAAGTGGACCTGGTGATTGGCACCCTCCTTACCATCACCGGCAACATCGCCTCCCTCAGGGAACAGTATATCTACGACCGCCATGAAAACAACTTCAGGCATCAGAACGACGATTCCGGCCGGTACGAAAAGCTGATGGAGAAGTGGTTCGAACTGGAATAAAACGGGTCAAGGTCAAGAAATGGTCAAAGGTTCAAGGCCTTCGGCTTCGCCTCGGCGTTCAAAAGCCCTACGGGCCGTTCAAAATCGTTCTAAGATTGTCGCTGTTCTCAGGGTTGCCGATGTTATGATGGGTGGTATAAATCTCCTTCGGTTTCAACCGAAGGATCCGGTTTTAACCGGAGGAATCGAGGTTCCCCCATGACCCTGCGCCGTAGTTTGAAATACCAACGTGATGGATTGCGGAAAATCGTTCATAGGTTGTCAGGGTTGTAGGGGTGTCAATGTGGTGAAGGTTTCCGGGGTTGGTTCGGAGCGCCATTAAAGACTTAAGATTAAAGATTTACGATTTTTTTGGTGATGGAAAAGAAATACAATATCGGACTGGTGCTGAGTGGTGGCGGGGCAAGGGGATTCGCCCACCTGGGAATTGCGGCGGCTCTGCGGGAGCGGGGTATCGTCCCTGATATTATCTCTGGAGTAAGTGCAGGAGCCATCGCCGGAGCCTTCCTGGCGGCCGGGAAAACCCCGGAAGAAACTTTCGAAATACTGAAAAAGGGAGGACTCTTCAAGTTCACAAAGATCCAAATCCCCCGCGACGGACTGATGCGGCTCGATGGACTCCTGAAGATGATCCGGAAGGAAATCCCCTTCGACAGAATAGAAGAGCTGCCTATCCCTTTGTTTGTGGGTACTGCCGACCTCACCAACGGCGACATGGAATACCGCAACAGCGGTCCGCTGGGGAAAATCGTACTGGCTTCCTCCTCCATCCCGGTTCTCTTTTCACCGGTAGAAATCGACGGCTGCCTTTATGCAGACGGGGGACTCCTCAACAACATTCCCGTGGAACCCCTGGTGGGCAAATGCAGGAAAATAATCGTCTCCAATATCAGCCCCCTGGAGAAGCCCGCCAAAGTGGGCAGCCTGATTCAGGTCATCATGCGCACCTTCCTGATGAGCATACATGCCCGCGTCCACAATGCCCGCGAACATGCCGACCTCTACATCGAACCGCCGGAACTCACCTCCTTCGAAGTGCTGAGCATGTCGCATGCCGATGAGATGTACCAGATCGGCTACGACGCCATCAAAAAAATGGAGGATTCGGCATTCGAACCACTCCTGTAAATGAAATCCGGCGATTGAACCCGGGTACCCGTACCCAATTTTTTCCGGAGGCTAAACCCGGATTTTATTCCCGGGAATCTTCGGGTTCTTAATTCGATACCCTGGTCAGCTTAAAGGAGGTTCCCTTTTCCCATGCAGCCGGTACATCCGCATATCTGACCATGAATTTCTGCAAATCAG
>CAYYJE010000075.1:5422-14375 GCA_964472165.1 uncultured Prolixibacteraceae bacterium
AAGGATTCCGAAGTCGCCACGGAAGTTCCACAAGGCGTACCCGATGCCTGCACCAGTAAGGATGTCGAGCACATCGCCGAACCAGGACAGAAAGACCTCGTGTGGGGTATTTTTCCAGCATCCGCATTCGCCGCAGTGAACCCCCACCCCGCTTTGTGCCAGTTCAATCCAGGGCTGGTAGTATTTCTCAAGGTCAGCACGGCTGTACTCCCTGTCGCCGATTTTTCCCGGCCACACCGGCACGGGACACAATTCCGGGTTCTTGTTGGCCCAGGGGGCCTGGTAATGGGAGATTGCCCCCGGATAATAGCCCCGGCAACTCTGGGCAATATCCAGGTCGGTGATTTCCGGTATAACTGAATTTCCGACATTGTTGCCATCGGCAATGACCAGATGAGCGGCATTGGCGCTGCGGATTGCCTGAGAAGCCCCCAGGGCCACCTTGCGGTAGATATCCCCCGGAACCGTTCTGCTGGGCGAATGCTGGTCGTTCATATCCTCCCGCATGGCCGGTTCATTGACCAGGTCAAAACTGATCAGTTCCGGTGAAACCGCCTTAAAACGGGTGGCCCAGTAGTTCCAGTGCCAGTAAAACGCCTTCTGCGCCTCTTCGTCCTTCCAGAGGTTGTAAGGCTCATGAAAACCGGCGTTGATGCAGTATCCCGGTGCCCGGTGAAGGTTCAGGCTGACATGCAGGTCTAACCGGTTGGCCATCATCACCAATTCTTCAATCTGATCCGTAACCTTCCCGTCGATCTTGTAAACCTCTTCCGGCAATATGTTGCGGCTGCGGTCAAAATCGAGGTACGACGGATAGGCCATGGGCAGCCGCACAAAGTTGAAGCCCCAGTCCCGCATCCACTTCAGGTCCTCTTCCGTCGTTTTATTGCGCCCACCTCCATGCGTCGGCGTGAAATAATCCAACAGGTTGAATCCTTTCCAGCGCGGAAGGGGATTTTTATTTCCGGATAGTCCGGAAGTATTCCTGCCAGGTTTGGTTGCAGCACACGATGGCAATACCCCCAGGGATCCCGCAACACCCACAGCTGCCGCGGCCATCCCGGCCTTTCCGATAAAACTCCTGCGGCTTAATTGATTCTCTACCATGATAAATGTTCAATTTATAATGAGTATATTTGTATAAACAGATTGAAATGAAAGCCATAGAAATCAATTCAAAAACCGATCTTCCCTTTCACAATTTTTAATATCTCCGCTTCAAGAATTTCTGCATTTGCAGCAATGGCTTCCGCCTGGTGAAGGATTTCCGCCATCTTTTCCTTATCGGCAAGGCCTGAGGAGTTGATTTTCACGTTGAGCCAGGCACCCCGCACGGCAGTACGGGCACAAAGGGCCCCCACCCCGGCATCGGAAACCGAGTTGGGATTTCCCGTTTCGGCCATGGCTTTCATCACCTCCATGCTGTCGCAGGAGAGTTGCATCACCTTGAGCGGTACCAGCATGGCATTCAGGGTAGCCTTCTGTATGGCCTCCTTCCGAAGGTCTTTTTCAGCCTCACTGGTTTTGGGCAGGCCAAAGGCATCCATCAGCCGGTTAAAGGCCAACGTGTCTTCCTCCACACATTTGAGCAAGGCATTATAATACTGTTTCCCCTTTTCGGCCCATTCTGAAAACTCCTCCCAGCGGTCGTCCCAACCCCGTTTGTGGGAAGAGAGGTTGGCCACCATGGTTCCCAGGGAGGCCCCCAGGGCTCCCACTGCAGCACTGACGGAACCGCCGCCCGGCGCCGGCGACTCGGAAGCCGTTTCCTCGGCAAATCCCCGCACCGTCAGCTCCTGAAGTTTTGCGGGGGCATCTTCTTCGAGCATGTATTCAATAATCCTTTTCCGGGGGTCAAAAGGGGCCAGCTCATCCAAACCGAGGGACTTCACGGCGATACGGATCAGCTCCGCATCGGAAATTCCTGTCGAGCGCTGCTGTTTCCGCAGGAAGTATCGGCCCGCTTCGAGCATGGCCTCCAGGGGTACCAGGCCGATCAGCTCGGAACCCGTCACCCGCAGTCCCCGGAGTCGCGCCTTTTCACAAACCTCGTCAAAGGCTACATGGACCGGCGTTGCCATGATGTCGGTCAGGTTCATGGAGATCTGGGCAATGCCGTATTCCTGAATAAACCACCCGATGGCTCTTACCTTTTTCAGGGATCCGGGAATCCTGACCGGCTCCCCGTCTTCTCCCGTGACGATCTTACCCGTCACCGGATCGCCTTCGCGGAGCACCCGTCCGGCTTCGCGCACGTCAAAAGCCACGGCATTGGCACGTCGTACCGAGGTGGTGTTCAGGTTTACATTGTACGCCACCAGAAAATTGCGGGCGCCTATGGCCGTAGCTCCCGTCCGGGCCACATGGCCATTCCACTCCGAAGGACCGAAATCGGGCTTCCAGTCCGGTGAAGTCAGTTTATCCTTCAGCCCCTCATACTCCCCTGACCGGCAGTGGGCCAGACTGCGGCGTTCTTCCGTGGAGGCGGCAAATTCATAACAGTAAACGGGGATTTCCAGCTCTTCTCCCACCCGTTGGGCCAGTTTCAACGCCCAGGACACGGTCTCCTCCATGGTGATATCCGCCACAGGAACCAGGGGACACACATCGGTGGCCCCGAAACGGGGATGCTCCCCCTGGTGGTGCTGCATGTCGATCAGGAGCGAGGCCTCCCTGATGGCCCGGAATGCCGCTTCCACCACCGCGGCCGGCTCTCCCACAAAGGTATAAACCGTGCGGTTGGTGGCCTTCCCGGGATCCACATTCAGCAACCTGACACCTTCCGCACTCCGAATCACATCGGCAAGTCTTTCAATGACCGCCTCATCACGCCCCTCTGAAAAGTTGGGTATACATTCAATGAGCTGAAACATAGTATCATTTTTAAAAGTCTTAAATCTTAGGTCTTTAGTCTTTAGTGAGGCTTCGCAATATAAATCTTAAGTCATAAGTCTTTAGTCTTGAATGGCTCTCCATACAAACTTCTACAACCAACTTTTCATTTAAGACTTAAGATTAAAGACTTAAGATTATATTTTAGTCTTCTAATATTTGCATGATTTCCCCATTCAGGATAACCGTATCCACCAGGTTGGATCCATAGCTGTAAAAGAGATAGTCGACATTGGGCATTTCGCGGGTAATGAAGAGATTGGCCACTTTACCGCGGGCGATGCTGCCCAGACGGTCGCTGATGCCCATGGCGTAGGCACCGTTGAGGGTCATGGCGTTTACCACTTCTGCGGGCAGCATTTTTTGTTGCAGGCAGGCCAGGGAACCGATGAAAGGCATATTTCCTGAGGGTGAAGAGCCGGGATTGAAATCGGAGGCCAGGGCCACCGGCAACCCCGCATCAATCAGGCGGCGGGCCGGAGCGAAGGGCATTCCCAGGAAGAAGGAGGCTCCGGGCAGGATCGTGGGCATGGTCTCGCTCCCCTTCAGGGCACCGATCTCTTCTTCGCCCATGTACTCCAGGTGGTCGACACTCAGCGCATTGTATTTCACCCCTACCTGGACACCTCCTGAGAAAGCCATTTCATTGGCGTGGATCTTGGGGCGGAGGCCATACTTCAGGCCCGCCATCAGGATCCGGTCGGTATCTTCGACGGAGAAATAGCCCTCCTCACAGAAAACATCGATAAAATCGGCCAGTTCTTCGGCAGCCACCATTGGGATCATTTCATTGATGATTTCGTCGACATAACCCCGCGTATTGCCGCGGTATCGTTCCGGAACGGCATGGGCTCCCAGGAAGGTAGCCCGGATGCAAACCGGGAAGGCCTGACGCAACCTCCTGATTACCCTGAGCATCTTCAGCTCATCTTCCGGATTCAGGCCGTAGCCGCTTTTAATTTCGATGGCACCGGTTCCGAAGCGGATAATCTCCCTCATCCGGGGTATGGCCTGTTGAAAAAGTTCCTCCTCCGAAGTATCGTGGAGCAGGGCAGCCGAGTTGAGGATGCCCCCGCCAGCATCGGCAATCTGCTGGTAGGTATGTCCTTTGATCCTCCCGGTAAACTCCTTCTCACGCGAACCTGCATAGACCAGGTGGGTGTGGGAGTCGCACCAGGCAGGGAAAACCAGCCTCCCGGCGCAATCGATTTCCACCAGGGTGTTGTCGTCGAGGTGAATTTTCCCCATTTCTCGCATGGGTCCGAAGCCGGCAATGGCCTCATCGCGAATCAGCAGGTAGGCATCGGCAAGGGAATGGCAGTGGGCCATGGCATTTCCCGCCACCATGGGTTTGGGATGCTCTTCGACCTGCACGAGTTCACCGATATTTTCAAGCAACAATTGCATAATTCTATGGTTTGATTGAGGGGTTTAAGATACAAAAAGCTGACGGATGCAGGATGATTTTGGTCAGTTTTTACAAGTAAGAGAGGCTGCCCTTTTGGGACAGCCTCTCTTTTATGATTTACCGTAGATCCGGCTATTTGGGCAGATTGTTGTTCCAGCCTTCGTTCTGGGCAATACCCGAGGCATTCACTTCCTGTGAAGGGATCGGATAGACAAATTTGGAAGCATTCCAATTACTGACGGGAAAGTTACCTCCCACCCTTGTCAAGATTTCACCGGTCCTTCTGAGGTCGAACCAGCGGTGTCCTTCCTGGAACAACTCGCGGCGCCTCTCAATGGCGATAAATGAAAGCAGTCCGGCTTTGTCGGTTGGGATGGCCGACTTTGCCAGGTCAGGGTTACGTCTGGCGATCTGCCATACATAATCCACTGCATCAGGCTGCCCAAGTTGTGCCTTTGCTTCAGCTTGAATGAGATACATCTCCGGCAGGCGGAAAACCGGAATATTGCTGGTGGCTGCTGAAGTAGGCAATCCCATGAATTTCAGCCCCCGCATCAATTCACCGGCACCTGTGAACAACGAAAGACGCATGTCGTTAATTCCGAAAAGCTTCACCAACCCCGAGGTAGCTTTGCCATCGTACGATCCGTACAAGGTATTGAGGGCATTGGCCGAGAGGTTGTCATTCGATAGTTTGGCAATGGTGAAGATATCTTCAGAGGTAGCAGAGACTGAAGCCCACATGTTATAATAGTCTTCGTCGTCAGTTACCAGTGAACCACCTGACCTTTCAATGGCATTGGCAGCAGCTGTGATTGCTCCGGTCCAGTCGCGCATGTAAAGTTTAACACGGGCTTCAAGTGCATCGAGGGCTGCTTCGTTCATGATGAAAACATCATTTTCGACTGCTGCAATATAGGTACGTGCAGCGGTAATATCAGAGAGGATCTGGCTGTAAGTATCGCCTACTGTACCACGACTCACTTCCTGGAATGCTACGATCGGGTCATCACCCACCACAACGATTCCCGGGGTAGACTTGTTGGCATCACTGTAAGGCAAACCAAATATATTCACCAGGGCAAAATGGGACAATGCCTTCAATCCGTAAGCCTGGGCAACGGCCGACTTTACAATATCGGCATCATTCTGCGTCAGATCTGTCTCAAGCATCACTTTCCCGGCAGTTATTAACCTGGCGGCACGGTCGATCGTTTTATAACCCCCATCCCAGATATCAAGAAGATCAGGAGAATCGGTATTGATCGTATACTGATAAATTTGGTCAAAATGACCGGAGGAACCTGTCATCCAGAAGTTATCAGCTGCAATATCACCCAGGGCAACTACATTCCTGCCGTAAAAGGTAGAGCGTCCAAGAGAATAATAGACTCCTTGAAGTCCGTTCTGAACATCCTTTGCCGTCTTGAAGGCAGTGGCATCACTGACGGAATCACTTGGCTCAAAGGTCAGAAATTCATCACAGGCTGTGAAAGAAAAAACCAGGGCCAGTATTAATAATTTGATTTTTATATTCTTCATATTACAATCACTTTTAAATGAAACAAACCGAATTTTAGAAATTAACATTCACCCCGAACATAAGTTTTCTGGCAATCGGATACTGCCACCAGATAATTCCGTCACGTGAAGTTTCCGGATCCAGTCCTCGGAAATTATCACCCAGTGCCCATGATTTCAGGTTGTCGCCCGAAACAAAAAGACGCAGATTGGAAATACCGGCTTTGCTGACCCATGATCCGGGGAGGTTGTAACCCAACAACAGGGTTTTCAGTTTGATATAAGAGCCATCCATCAGATAACGTGAAGAATGTGAATTTGTGGCACCATAAACCGGAGCAGGTACATCGGTCACATCTCCGGGTTCCCTCCACATGTTGTCGTAAATATATTTGGTGGTATTTCCCCAGGGATCCCTGCTGTTTTCATCGTAACGGGCAGCGCTGTTGTATACTTTTCCACCCAGGGAGTAATAGAACTGAAATTCGAGGTCGAAATCATATACCTTGAACATATTATTGAACCCTCCGTACACTTTGGGATCGGCAATGCCCAGGTAACGTTTGCCGGCATCGTTGTAACTGGTTGTGGTTTCATCTCCTTCAGTTCCGCTATACCAGAGTTGTTCGCCAGTTTCGGGATCGACACCTGCGTATTCTTTCATTTTGAAAGTATTGTAAGGACGGCCGACTTCCCTGATGGTATAGGTGCTCTCAATGGGGAGGTCGGTGCTCAGCTTCACAATTTCATTTTTATTGTGTGTGATGTTGAAACTCACATCCCAATTCACATTTGGCGATTTCACGGCATTCAGGGTCACCAGCGCTTCAATCCCCGTGTTTTTCATTTCGCCCACATTCTGCATGATGGAGGCAAAACCGGTAGTGCGGGAAAGAGGAACATTGAATAGCATGTCAGTGGTCCGGTCAATGTAAAAATCGAGATCAAAAGTCAACCGGTTAAAGAATCCGATTTCGGTACCCACATTGAACTTTTGGGTTTGTTCCCAGCGAAGGTCGGGGTTTTCGATCTGAGTGGGAACCATACCCGGCTGGTTCATATAATTGTATCCGAAGCCATACAATCCAAGCGCCTGGTACCAACCCACATCCTGATTACCTGCGGTTCCGATACTGCTCCTTACGGTCAGATTCGTAAGCCAGTTATTGAGCGATTCCATAAAAGGCTCATTAATGATCCGGTATTTGGCACCCACCGACCAGAAAGGCGCCCATTTGTTGTTGGCCCCAAACCTTGAAGAACCGTCGTAGCGAAAACTTCCCGACAGGTAATATTTGTTGGAAAAATCATATTCCGCCTTGGAGAAAAAGGAAGCCAGCGAATAATTCGACAAAGAAGTGACCGCGTCACTGGGTTCGGCGGCATTTTCAATCGTAAAAACAATATCTACCGGGAAATTGGAACCCGCCAGGTAAGCATCCTCGTCCCTCGATTTCTGGGCTTCCTGACCCACAAGCAGGTTCAGGTTGTGCTTTCCGAATGCCTTAACATAATTAACAGTGTTGGTCCATGTCCACAACGTCCGGTAATTGTTCCCTTCTTCACCCAACATGTTCATTTCAGCACCCTGAGGCTGCAGGTAAGACCAGCGACCAAACTCTTTCAGGTTGAAATAATCCATACCATAACGGGACAGAAAGGTAAAATCGTCCAGGAACTTCACCGAAAACCAGGGAGAAACAATGGCCTTGTACTGCTGGCTGTAACTTTTATCCCCATAATAACTCCGCTGAGCTACAGGATTATATCCATTCACCGTCGACATGTTCCATGAACCATCTTCCAGTTTGACAGGTTCAACCGGAAGCATCATGTAGGCCTGGGTGATCGGATCGGAAAAATAGCCTCCACCGGCTCCACTGTTGATTTCCGCATACGACCCGGTCAGGTTCAATCCGATGGAAACATTGCTGTTAACTTTGTTTTCCAGATTGATACGTCCCGAATACCTTTTCATATCCTTGCCGATCACAATTCCTTCCTCATCATAATATCCGCCTGAAATGAAGAATTTAAGTTTGTCGGTTCCGCCGTTCACATCCAGGTTGTAATCCTGGGTAATTCCCTTCCTTGTTACTTCCTTATACCAGTCGGTATCCGCTCCCGTATGGACAAGTCCAAGCCAATCGCTTGATGAGAGATATTCATCATCCCATTCATCCATTGATTCCATCCATTCCGAGTTGACAAACATGGTCGAGAGAAAATCGATATATTCCTCCCTGTTGAGCTGCCGGTAGGAGTTCCGTTCGGGAATAGTGGAAAAACCCGATTTTGCTGTGAGATTAAATTTGGTTACCCCCTCTTTACCTTTTTTGGTATTGATCACAATCACACCATTGGCGGCACGTGCCCCATAAATGGAGGTAGCAGTGGCATCCTTCAGAATGGAGACCGATTCAATGTCATTCTGGTTCAGCGAAGCCAGCGGATTGATGGTCTGGCTTTCACCGGTTCTCATCCCGAAAGCTCCGGAGGATACCGGTATACCATCCACCACATACAACGGCTGCGTTCCGGAGTTAAATGAACCAAGACCACGGATAAGTACTGAGTTATAACCACCAGGCTGACCGGTTTCAGCGGTCATAGCCAAGCCTGGTACCGACCCCTGCAGTGCCCTTATTGGGTCCGCATCAGTAGTCCTGTCCATCGTCTTCTCATTTACGGTAGTTGCAGCACCCGTAAAAGCAGCCTTTTTGGTGATCCCATAACCAGTGACCACCACTTCATCGACGCCAATGGTTTCGGTTACCATGGACACATTCACCATACTGCCGGTAATGGCCGCTTCCTGAGTCCTCATTCCTACAAAAGAAAAAACCAATGTATTTACAGATGCAGGCACATCAAGTTGATAAACACCTTCCATGTTGGTGACTGTTCCAAGAGTCGTCCCTTTAACAACCACAGAGACACCTGGTACAGGAGCTCCGTCAGCTGCATCCGTCACAGTCCCGGATACGCGCCTTACCTGGGCATTCAATGCTTGCGTGCCAATAAAAAAGGCAGCAAGTAACAAAAGCGCAATTTTTCTCATAAATAAAATTTTTGATTAATTCTACTTTAACAGATTAAAAAATATTTCAAATATTAGGTTAAAAAAGTTGG
>CAYYJE010000076.1:0-10928 GCA_964472165.1 uncultured Prolixibacteraceae bacterium
CAAACCGTGACCCCTGAATTCAGGGTGAAGGGAAAACAACCTGAATTGTGGGAAGCGGTAACCGGAAGTATCCGGACACTTCCTGCCTTTGAGCAAAAAGAATCAAGCACGGCGGTTCCCCTGTCGCTGGAACCTTACGAAAGCGTCTTTGTCGTTTTCCGGGGAAAAGCCGCTCCCGCTTTCTCCAGCCAGCTCAGCACCAACTATCCTCAAGCGGAGGAGTTGATGGAACTCACAGGCCCATGGACGGTCACTTTTGATGCCGCTCAACGCGGGCCAGCCGAACCGGTAAAGTTCGATTCACTGGTTGACTGGACCTCCTCTGCCGATGAACGGATCAGGTATTATTCAGGAACAGCCGTCTATACAATTAGTTTCGAACTGGATCAGCTTCCTGCTGAAGATCATCTCTATCTCGACCTGGGAAGGGTAACGGCCATGGCCCGGATAACCCTCGACGGGAAACCCGCAGGTAGCATCTGGACTGCTCCTTACCGTTGCGACATCACCAGTCTTGTAAAACAAGGAACCAATGAAGTTGCAATCGAAGTGGTGAACACCTGGGTAAACCGCCTGATCGGCGACCAGAATCTTCCCGAAAATGAAAGAACCACCTGGTGTACGGTCAACCGCTACAAGGCGACCGATCCGCTACAGCCCTCCGGATTGATGGGACCGGTGAGCGTTTTACGCATTGCCTATTAAGCCGGAAATATGACCCACAAAAAAACAATCCTCCGGAAGTGCCTCACAGCAATGGTTATCCTGCCATTGCTGGCGATGACCTTCAGCCCGAACAGGAATGCCGGTTCCCGGGATAATGGTCCGGCCGTCCACTATCCAGGCGACACTGCCTCAGTTGCCGGTCAACCACGCGATCTGTTTGCCGACACCTGGGTGGCTTCCGACGCACTGGGAAGGGTGATGCCCTCCTTTGAAGAGGTGGGTCCGGTAAAAAATGACCAGCGCCGCGTAACCGGAATCTTTTACATCACCTGGCATACCCAGGGCCTCGCCAAGCTGGAGAAACCCTACCGGGCCGATGTGACCCGGATCCTGCAGCTTGATACGGCTGCCCGTCTCGATGCCATACATGAACTGTGGTACACCAACTCCTACCATTGGGGAGAACCGGAAATGGGCTATTTCCTCAGCCAGGATGAGTATGTCATCCGCAAGGACATGTCAATGCTGGCCGATGCCGGTATCGACGTCCTGGTGATGGACGTAACCAATGCCGTCCGGTACTGGGATGAATGGGAGGTCACCTTTACAACCATGCAGAAAATGAAGGCCGAAGGAAATAAAGTCCCGCAGTTTATCTTCTGGGCTTTCAACGGTCCGGTCATCACCGTGGTACAGGATCTCTACGACCGTATTTACAAGGAGGAAAGGTACCACGACCTCTGGTTTTACTGGGATGGCAAGCCTCTGTTGCTCTACAATGGAAATCCATCGGTCGATGCCAACGGGAAAGGGGTGAAAAACCCGAATCCCCATTACGAGGCGGCTGCCAAAACCGATCCAGCCCATCCCCATTTCGGAGATCCCGACTATGCAGAACCCTATTACCTCGATTACACCCGTGAGGTGAAGGAATTTTTCACCCTTCGCACCATGTGGTGGGGCTATTATGAGTGGGCAGGCAAAAGGTTTGTCGGTACCGAAGACAACTGGAGTTTCGGATACAGCATGGCCGATCCGAAAGTGAAAGCCCTTAAACCTGAAGAGCTGTTGTCGACACACCACGGGAAAAGGGAACAGGCTGCCGTCACACCTGCCCAGCATCCGGTAACCATGACCAATGAGAACATGGGCGTGGGGAAATCGTGGTCGCGCCAGTCAGGAGAACCCAAACTGAACGAGTATGACCTTCCCGGACCCACCTATGTGCCCTGGCTGGGAAAAACCGTGGAAAATCCAGAGGGTTACGGCATTTATTTTCAGGAACGGTGGGATGAAGCCCTTGCCGCCAATCCCGAATTCCTTTATATCAACGACTGGAACGAATGGACCGCCGGAAAATACCAGCCTGATGAAGGGAAAACCATGCCTTGGCTGGGCCGCCAGAGTCCATTCTTTTTCGTTGACCAGTACAACTCTGAATTCAACCGGTGTATCCACCCGATGAAAGGAGGCTATACCGACAACTATTACATGCAGATGGCCCAGAATATCCGGAAATACAAGGGAGTCAGACCTGTACCCGTCCAGCGGGGGTATACCCCAATCCGCATCGACGGGAAATTCGAAGAGTGGAAAGCCATTGACAATGAATTCAGGGATACCCGTGGAGACACCTTTCACCGCGATGCCATCGGATATGCCGGGGAGCGATACATCAACAACTCAGGCCGGAACGACATCATCACCGGCAAAGTGGCCTTCGGTAAAAAGAACATCAGCTTTTACGCGGAAACGGCCGGTGAAATTACCTCACCGGATGATAAAAACTGGATGCTGCTGCTTATCGATGCCGACAACAACCCGGCAACCGGTTGGTATGGATACGATTTCCTGATCAACAAAAAGATCCTTAACAAAAAGACCTCCACGCTGATGCGATACAATCCCGGAGATCGTGAAAATCCATGGACAGAGATCGCCGCCCTGAACATGCGGGTCAGCGGAACCGAACTTGAACTGCAGCTTCCGCGGACGCTCCTTGGATTAACCGGCAACGACCTTACCTTTGATTTCAAGTGGAGCGACAATCCCGAAATGCTGAACGATCCCTGCTCCTTCGCACTTCACGGAGACACCGCCCCCAACCGGAGATTCAATTACCGGTGCATATGGACTAAAAACAATAAAAAGTAATCAGGGAGTATACTCAAATAAAATCGAACATGATGAAAAACCTATTTCTCCAATGCTTAAAAGGAATTACGGGCATGTTGTTCCTGGCTTTTGCGGCATGTTCCACACCTCCTCCCGCCGGCAACGAATATACGGTGGCTGCATTTTACTGGCCTGCCTACCATTATGAGCCCAGGGCCGAATTTCTTTTCCCCGACAAAAAGGGGGAATGGGAGATTATCTACAACGCCATACCCAAGGAAGCCGGCCATCAGCAACCCAAAGTCCCGCTCTGGGGTTACCTCGATGAAGCCGATTCCGCCGATATGGACCGGAAAATCACGGAAGCCTTGAAATACGGGGTGAACACCTTTATTTTTGACTGGTACTGGTATGAGGGACAACCTTTTCTGGAAGATTGCATCAACGAGGGATTTTTAAAAGCCAACAACAACCGGATGAAGTTTTACCTGATGTGGGCGAATCACGATGCCACCACCTACTGGGATGTGGACAATCCCCGCATTGACTCGGTCATCTGGAAGGGAGGAGCCGACAGGGAACAATTTGACGTGGTAACCGACCGCATCATTACAAAGTACTTCAGTGACCCCTCCTATTTCAAAATCGACGGCGAACCGGTTTTTTGCATCTACGAACTCAATACGCTGATCAACGGACTGGGAGGAGCGGAGCAGACCAGGGCGGCCCTCGACGATTTCAAACGGAAAACCAGGGAGGCGGGTTTTCCCGGATTGCATCTCCAGGGGATTCTCTGGGGGGCACTTCCTTCGACCATTGAGGGAGTTCCCGGCGACACCATTCAGAGCCAGGATGAGGTACTCACGTGGTTTGGATTTAAAAGCATGACCAACTACTGCTGGGCTCACCTTCAAAATCCCGACGGGGATTACGAAACCTGGGCCGACAAGTCGACGGCCATGTGGGAGAATTTCAGCAAGGAGTTTACCGTGCCGTATCTGCCCAATGTGACCATCAGCTGGGATGCCAATCCCCGTTTTCTCTTCAAGGCAGGATATATCACCAATTCCACCCCGGAAAAGTTTGCGGGTTACCTCCGCAAAGCAAAGGCCCATGTGGATGCCCATCCCGATATTCCGAAAATCATCACCATCAATGCCTGGAATGAATGGTCGGAAGGGAGTTACCTCGAACCCGACACGCTGTGGAAGTATGGTTATCTGGAAGCAGTGAAGGAGGTCATGAACGGCAAGTAACCGGGTGATGAATGACAGCAGCAAAACACAACAATGAAAATTTATACGATGAGGACAACACTGAAACATCTGCTTTTTCTGGCCGTGGGAATCCTGGGTTTGGGGAGCGCCCTGGCGCAGCTTCCGCCTGTTTTTGATGCGCATGATGCCGCGAGGGTGCGCACTTCGGTACTGACCCGCCAGTTTCTGACTGCCCAACGGATTGTCTGGACTTCGGGAGGGGAAACGGTTGTGAATGCAGAGGCAATCCTGAAGCCGGGGAACGGACAGGCCGACCTGAACCAGGGCAAATACCTCAACCTGGTAAGCAAAGGGGATATCCGCCCCGGTATCATCCTCGACTTTGGCCGGGAAATCCAGGGAGGCATCGAAATCATTGCCACCATCAGCAATAAAAATCCTGCGGGGAAGGTGCATATCCGTTTCGGGGAATCGGTGAGTGAAACCATGAACGACATTGGCCAGTCGGGTGCCACCAACGACCATGCCATGCGCGACTTCGAGGTAACCCTTCCCTGGCTGGGCCGGCTGGAGGTGGGAAATTCCGGATTCCGGTTCGCGCGGATCGACCTGCTCGACAAGGATACAAAGCTTGAAATCAAGGAGATCAGCGCCATCTTCCAGTACCGCGACATCCCGTATGCCGGTTCCTTCACCTGCAGCGACGAAAAGCTGAACCGGATCTGGATGACGGGAGCCTATACCGTTCACCTCAACATGCAGGATTACCTCTGGGACGGGATCAAACGCGACCGCCTGGTCTGGGTGGGCGATATGCATCCTGAGGTCATGACCATCAATACGGTTTTCGGAAAGAACGAGGTAGTGCCCAGAAGCCTCGACCTGGCGCGCGACCTCACACCCCTGCCGGGATGGATGAACGGCATCAGTTCCTATTCCATGTGGTGGGTGCTGATCCATCGCGACTGGTACCGGTATCATGGCGATTACACCTATCTTGCCCGGCAGAAGGATTACATGTCGCGGCTGCTGCATCAACTGGCTTCCAAAATTGACGACAACGGCAGGGAGATCCTCGACGGAAACCGTTTCCTCGACTGGCCGTCGAGTGAGAACAAGGAAGCCATTCATGCCGGACTGCAGGCGATGATGGTGATGACTTTCGAAGCAGGACTCGAAATCTCAGAAATTCTGGGAGACTTCATAACGGAAGATTTCTGCAGAACCACCGTGGCAAAACTGAGAAAACATGTGCCGGAAATGGCCGGATCGAAACAGGCAGCCGCCCTGCTGGCTATGTCAGGGCTTATAACCCCAGAAAAAGCCAACTCAGAAGTCCTGGCTCGCGATGGAGTTCACAAAATGTCGACATTCTACGGCTATTACATGCTCACAGCCCGCGCCATGGCAGGCGATTACCAGGGAGCCCTCGACAACATCAGGGAATACTGGGGAGGCATGCTGGACCTGGGAGCCACCACTTTCTGGGAAGATTTCGACATCGACTGGATGAAAAACGCAGGAAGAATCGACGAGATCGTTCCGGAAGGGAAAACTGATGTCCACTGTTCCTATGGCGGATACTGCTATGAAGAGCTCCGTCACAGCTTCTGTCATGGCTGGGCCTCCGGACCTACTTCATGGCTCACCCGGCATGTTTTGGGTGTGCAGATTGTGGAACCCGGCGCACGGAAGATCAGGATTGAACCCCACCTCGGCGATCTTCAGTGGGCTGAAGGCACTTTCCCCACTCCTTACGGTGTGGTAAAAATCAGTCACCGGAAAATGGCGGACGGAAAAATCAAAACCTCGGTACAAACTCCGAAGAAGGTAAAGATTGTCCGTTAACCCTTTCGAATCAAAACATAAAGATTTCACCCATGAAATACCCGTCGTTCCCACTTTTTTTGTCACTTCTGGCCATCCTTGCGGGTTGCCAGCGACCGCCCGTTTTAGTAAACAGCCCATCTGACGTCGCCATCGACGAATTGAGGCAGTCGTTCGTGACCCCGCCCGATTCTGTCCGCCCGGGTGTATACTGGTATTTCATGGACGGGAACCTCTCCCGGGAAGCCATGACTGCCGATCTGGAATCCATGAAGGAGGCAGGGATCGGCAATGTGCTCTTCCTGGAGGTCAATGTGGGGGTTCCCCGCGGGAAAGTCGATTTTCTGAGTGAGGAGTGGCAGGAACTCTTTGCCCATGCCATGAAAGAGTGCGAACGGCTGGGGATTACCCTGACCCTGGGGGTTGGTCCCGGATGGTCGGGCAGTGGCGGCCCCTGGGTGGATGCGGGTGAATCGATGCGCCACCTGGTCAGCGCCACGCTGAAGGTGAGCAGCGACACCATCCGGCAAATCACGCTTCCGGTACCGGAACCCTTGAAACCCTTTTTCGGATACGGAACGCTCACCCCCGACCTGCGGGAAAAATGGAAGGCTCACTATGAAGATGTGGCTGTTCTGGCTTTTCCCACCCCGCCGGCCGACAACCTTATTCCCGGTATCGACGAAAAAGCGCTTTTTGTCAGAGCCCCTTATACCTCTATGGCGGGAGTGAAACCCTACCTGCCCGAACCCTTTTACCCGGCTCCGGATTCTTCCTTTGAAGCTGTTGATCCTGAAAAGATCCTGGACCTGACCCTGAAACTCCGGGAAGACGGAACCCTCGACTGGCAGGTACCGGAAGGAAAATGGACCATTCTCCGGATGGGTATGCGCAACAACGGGGCGGTCACCCGCCCGGCACCCTACCCCGGACTGGGATTTGAATGTGACAAATTTGACACCACCGCCTTCCGGAACCACTTCAACGCATTTATTGGCAAGCTTTTCGCCAAATCGGATTTTACCCAAAAGAAAGCATCAGGAGGATTAACCCGCTTGCACATGGACAGCTGGGAGATGGGAGCGCAGAACTGGAGTGACACTTTCCGCGAAGAGTTTTCAAAGCGGCGGGGTTATGATCCTTTGCCCTATCTTCCGGTCTTTTCCGGCCTGGTTGTCACCAGCCGGGAAGTCAGCGAGCGTTTCCTGTGGGATGTACGGGTGACAGCCCAGGAACTGGTACTGGAAAACCATGCAGGCTTCATCAAAGAGACAGGAAAAGGGTTCGGACTTACCCTTTCGATCCAGCCCTACGACATGAATCCCTGTGCAGACCTCGACCTGGGGGCTGTGGCCGATGTGCCCAGCTGCGAATTCTGGCTGAAAGGAGTCGGATTTAACTCTTCCTTCGGATGCGTGGAGGCCACCTCCGTGGCACATGTGATGGGACGGCCGGTGGTATCCGCAGAAGCTTTTACCGCCAATGCAGGCCGTGAAGGATACACGGCATGGCCGGGATTGCTGAAAAACCAGGGCGACTGGGCCTTTGCAGCCGGAATCAACCATTTTGTCTATCACACTTTTGCCCACAAAGCCCTTGGGGAAAATCTCCGGCCGGGGATGACCATGGGCCCCTACGGGGTACACTGGGACCGGGGACAGACCTGGTGGCCGATGGCTGACGGGTATCACCGCTATGTCTCCCGCTGCTCGTTCATGCTTCAGCAGGGCCAAACCGTGGCCGACATCCTCTATCTCACCCCCGAAGGAGCGCCCCATGTTTTCCGTCCGCCTCACTCTGCAATGGAAGGAAACGACACCATCCCCGACCGGAGAGGCTACAATTTCGACGGCTGTTCCCCGCTGATGCTCGAAGCTGCTTCGGTCCGTGACCATAAAATCACTTTCCCGGGAGGAGCCTCCTATCAGATCCTGGTATTGCCCTCTCAAAAAACGATGACTCCCCGGCTGGCAGCGAAAATCAGGGAGCTCATCCGGGAAGGGGCCACTGTGACAGGAAATCCGCCGGTTCATTCCCCCAGCCTCACCCACTATCCCCGTTGTGACAGGGAGGTGAAAAAACTGGCGTCCCAAATCTGGCCGTCGGCAGAAATTCCTGCTGAGGTGACAGGAGTTCAAAGAGGCATGGGGATCCTCTGGTGGGGAGGGGCACTCAACCCCGCCGGAGGGGAACTCTATCCTCCCTACGAAGCCACGGCCGCATTGCTGAAATCGATGAAGGTCCGCGAAGATTTCAGATCGGACGGCCCGGTCCGTTATACCCACAAGATACTGGCCCATGCCGACATCTGGTTTGTGGCCAGCAAAAGTGATCAGCCCCTGAAAGCTTCCTGCACCTTCAGGGACGCGCAAGGGAGTCCTGAATGCTGGGATCCGCTGACCGGGGAAACCCGGGAACTGCCTGAATTTTCAGTGGAGGGGAATGAGATGACGATCCCTTTTACCTTTGAACCCTACCAGAGCTTTTTTGTGGTTTTTGACCACTCCCGGCCCGCGAAACCAGATCCCGCGCGCAGAAATTTCTACCCGGCAGAGGTAGTCCAAACCCTCGAAGGTCCCTGGAACGTTTCGTTCGACCCACAATGGGGCAGACCTGAAGAAACCGTTTTCGGGGAGCTTTCGGACTGGACGCAACACGCTGAAAAGGGAATCAGGTATTATTCAGGGATTGCAGTGTACCGGAAATCATTCACTTTTAAAAGCCACGGAAGTGACATCCGGTATTTCCTGCACACAGGCAAGGTAATGAACATGGCCAGGATCACCCTGAACGGGAAAAATGCCGGCATCTTGTGGACGGCGCCCTGGCAAACCGATGTCACCTCCCTGCTCAAAGAGGGCGAAAACCTGCTTGAAATTGAAGTGGCCAACCTCTGGGCCAACCGGCTGATCGGTGATGAAAAGCTGCCATACGACGGCATTCAGGACAAGGCGTTCCCCGACTGGCTCATTAACCAAACTCCCCGGACAAGTGGCAGGAAGACATTCTCCACCTACTCGTTTTACCGTGCTGATTCCCCGCTGCTTGAATCAGGGCTTCTGGGGCCGGTTACCATCCGGGAACAAACTCAAAACTAAAAACATCATTCTATGCGAAAGAACACTATTTCAGTAAATTCCGGCAGAACTTTCCTCGTGGCACTTTTACTCTGTTGTCTGGCCGGTCCCGGGTGGCAGGCTGCTGCCATCCAGCCCGGGAAAACCGCGGAGGGGAAATCTGCTTCCACTGCACGGTGGATCTGGTATCCGGGTGATTTTGAAGTATGGCTCCATCAAAAGGTGGGAGGAAGAAGGCAGGAGCGCGGACAGCCCTATCCCCCTTTCTGGAGGGTTGATTCCCCCTATGGCCTTGTCAGGTTTGAAAAAAGCTACTCCCTCGACAACCCGGAATCCATCCGGATCTATGCTGACGGAAGGTATCATATCCGCATCGACGGAAGGATCGTCCCCGACCCCGATCCCGGCAATTTCAAATTACCGGCAGGAAAACACCACGTGGCCCTGCTGGTGGAAAATTACCAGACTTTCCCTTCCATCCTGGTCGAAGGCACTTCCATCAGGAGTGATGCCTCCTGGAGCGTAACCAACCAGAACCAGGTTTTTCACCCGGCCGCTTCTTACAATTTCAGCGATCCGGAGAATCCGCCTTCCACCTTTTCGCTCTCCTATACTCCTGTGTCGTCCCGGGTCGCGGAAAAGGGAGCCAACCATCTGCTGGTGGATTTTGGCAGGGAGAGCTTCGGAAAAGTCATTGTTGAAAACCTGAAGGGCAAGGGAAGGCTCAGGCTCTTCTACGGGGAGACCCGGCAGGAAGCGCTGGCAGAAACGGAAGCCGAAACCTATGACTACCTGGAGGTCAGCAATTCCATTCCGCGCAACGACACCACAGAAACAAGGGCATTCCGGTATATCAAGGCAGTTTGGGATGAAGGGATAACCCTGGGAGGTATTTCCGCCCTGTCGGAATATCTTCCGGTCAATTACAGGGGTAATTTCTCCTGTTCCGACACCCTGCTCAACAGGATATATGACGTGTCGCTCTACACCCTCCATCTCAACACCAGGGAGTTTCACCTCGACGGGATCAAGCGCGACAGGTGGATATGGAGCGGGGATGCTTACCAGAGTTACCTGATGAACTTTTATACCTTCTTTGACGAAGAGGTCAACAAGAGAACGATTTACGCCCTCCGCGGCCATGATCCCGTGGAGACCCATATCAACACCATCCTCGATTACTCCTTCTACTGGATGATCGGCATTTATGACCATTTCCTCTACACCGGTGACACGGCATTTGTCAGGGAGTTGTTCCCCAAAATGAAAACCCTGATGGAGTTTTGCCTGGGAAGGAGCAATGAGGGGGGATTCGTGGAAGGCCAGCCAGGCGACTGGGTGTTTATTGACTGGGCAGAAATTGACAAAACCGGAGAAGTGAGTTTTCAGCAACTTCTGCTGGCCAGGAGCCTGGAAGCCATGGCAGTTAGTGCCTCCCTCGCAGGGGATACCGAATACGCGGCGCTTTGCAGGACAGGATCGGAACTGCTGAGAAAGAAAACCATGGAGGTTTTCTGGAGCGACGAAAAAAACGGACTCCTCCACAACCGGAAGAACGGGGTGGTCAGCAACACAGTGACCCGGTATGCCAATATGTTTGCTATTCTTTTCGGCTATGCCGGAGATGAGCGGAAAGCGAAAATCCGCGACCATGTGATCCTGAACAACGACATCCTGCAAATCACCACGCCTTACATGAAGTTTTACGAGCTGGCAGCCTTGTGCGAGATCGGGGAGAAGGAGAAAGCCCTTGATTTTGTGCGGGACTACTGGGGCGGGATGCTGAAACTGGGAGCCACCTCCATTTGGGAAGCCTATGACCCCACACAGTCGGGCGACGAACACTTTGCCATGTACGGCCGGCCTTTCGGAAAAAGCCTCTGCCATGCCTGGGGTGCCAATCCTGTCTATCTCTTCGGGAAGTACCTGCTGGGAGTAAAACCCACCGCACCGGGTTATGCCGCCTGCCTTATCGAACCATCGCTTGCCGGACTGGAATGGATTGAAGGGAAAGTGCCGACGCCCA
>CAYYJE010000076.1:11028-14323 GCA_964472165.1 uncultured Prolixibacteraceae bacterium
TGAATAAAAAACTCATTTCCATGAACAAAACAGAATTCAACCGCCGGAATTTCATTGCGAAAAGCTCATTGGGTGCCCTGGGTGCCCTCACCATTCCGGGAGTCATCACTTCCTGTACTGGAGGGGGATCAAAAAAAGAACAATTTCTGCTTCCCGAACTGCTTGACCAGGCGCCTGACGGACCGGTAATCAAGGCCGGTTTGATCGGTTGTGGGGGCCGGGGAACAGGGGCTGCCATCAATTTCCTCGATGCGGGTCCCAACCTGCAGATTACCGCTTTGGGCGATGTTTTTCAGGACAAGATCGATCAATGCCGTGCCAAGCTGAAACAGGAAAAAAATGTGGAGATTGCCGATGAAAACTGTTTCCTGGGTTTCGACAGTTTCAGGAAAGTGATTGATTCAGGAGTCGACCTGGTATTGCTGTGCACCCCGCCTCACTTCAGGCCGGCCCATGTGGAGGCTGCCGTGGAAGCCAGGAAACATATTTTTATGGAGAAGCCAATTGCCGTGGATCCTGTAGGAGCCCGGTCGGTGCTGGCCTCCGCAAAAAAGGCACAGGCCATTGGCCTGAATATGGTCAGCGGAACCATCCGCCGCGTCCAGAAAGATTATATGGAAACATGGCGGCAGGTGGCCAATGGAATGATTGGCGATATCACGGGTGCCAACATCATCCGCAACGGCGGAGCCCTCTGGTTCCGCAACCGGATGCCGCAATGGACCGACATGGAATACATGCTGCGCAACTGGGTCAATTTCTGCTGGCTCTCGGGCGACCACATCACCGAACAGTTTATCCATGAAGTGGATGTGATGAACTGGTATATGGGCAAGAATCCGGTAAAGGCCATCGGATGGGGCGGCAGACAGAGAAGGATCACCGGCGACCAGTACGACTTTTTCAGCGTGGAATATGTCTATGACAACGGAATGCGTACCCATTGCGCCGCCCGCCAGATCAACGGCTGTTCGAACCAGAAGCTGGAGCAGATCACCGGTACCAAAGGATATGCCAATGCCGCAGGAACCATTTATGACCTGCAGGGTAACGAAATCTGGAAATACCCGCACCCCGAAGAGCAGGATGTGGCCTCCCCCTGGAAGGTTACCAATCCCTTCGTTCAGGAACACATCAACCTGGTTACCGGAATCCGCACCGGCAATCCGGTAAATGATGCAGAAGCCCAGATCAACTCCACCCTGGTGACCATCATGGGCCGCATGGCTGCCTATACCGGGAAAGAGATCACCTGGGATGAAATGCTGAATTCCGACCTCTACCTGGGTCCCAAGACCTATGCTTTCGGACCGGTCCCCGAAGTGAAAGAAGAAATTCCCGTCGTCGGAACCGAAAATAAGCCCCAGGCCTAGTTTACTGTAAAAGGTTTTTTATGCAGAAAATTGTCACCCTTACGTGGCTCCTGCTCTTTTTCTCAGGAGCCACTTTTGCACAGAAACCCCTCTTCCGCTTCGGAAAAGAGCTGGATTATCACAAATTTCTCTCCGGGAAGAAAGAGAAAGGGGAAACGGTGCAGTGGATCCAGGTCAACACGGAAGAGGATACCTGGAAAGTCGACGGAAAAGAGCTTGTCTGCTCAGGTCATCCCATTGGGGTTGTCCGTTCGGCTGAGAAATATGAAAATTTCCTGCTGCACATTGAATGGAAACACATGGAGGCCGGAGGTAATTCAGGCACTTTTGTCTGGAGCAGTGCAGTACCGGGGAATGGGCGTTTGCCCGACGGGGTTGAGGTTCAGATGCTGGAACTAGACTGGGTCAACCAGAATGTCAAAAACGGGGTAGTTCCCCCCATCGCCTACGTCCATGGTGAGCTTTTCGGCGTCGGCGGAGTTCAAACGGTTCCCGACAACCCCAGAGGTACCCGCAGCAAGTCGGTTGAAAACCGCTGCAAGGGAAAAGGCGAATGGAATACCTACGATGTCGTTTGCGTGGATGGCACCATTAAACTGTCGGTCAACGGCAAATTTGTAAACGGGATCAGCAAATCATCCCAAAAAGAAGGATATATCTGTCTGGAATCGGAAGGAGCTGAAATTCACTTCCGGAACATCCGGATCACCAGGTTGCCCTGATTTCCCGGGAGGAGTATATTCTTCGGTGGCCTGAAGGTGCTTATTCCGGCCAGTTGGTTTCAATTCCCTGTTTGCGGATATAATCCTGAAATTCATTCAACAGCTCCCTGTTTTCCCTTACTGCCCGGGGAGGAAGCCGTTTCTTCCCGGCGAAAGCAGCGAGGCAGCCTGCAGCCTCCCCTATGCTCCACTCCACAGGGTGAAGCCGGTAACATCCGTTGGTAATGTGGGTGGTACCGATGTTTTTGTTGGCGGGAAGCAGATTTTCGACCCTTTGCGGCAACAGGGCTCCCAGAGGGATCTGGAAGGGGAGCGAACCAAAATCGATGTAGTTGTTGCCCCGGTTGCTGGGGTGAAGGTCGATGTGGTAATACCCTATGCCCACACTGTCGTAAAAGAAGGCCGACTTTTTGCCTGCTTCTTCACCGGCCACCAGTTTCCTGTTCTCCGCACCCACATGTTCCTCTAAAACCGTAAACAGTGCTTTTATCCTGCGGGATTCCCTGATATAGGGATATTTAGCCATCCCGTCAGGAGTTCCCATCACGTCACCCCTCAGCCGCAATCCCGGCCACCCCATCCCTCCGTCAGGACGCGGGGCTTCGGTCTGCAACCAGTAAAAGAGTGAAAAATTGAGCTGCCGGGCCCCTTCCACTTGCCGGTCAAACTCCTTGCGGCTGACACCGATCAGGTTTCCCTCCATATAATCGTTCTGCGGCCAGTTTACCAATGTGATATCCCCGTCGTAATACCCGGGTGCAAAATTATTCCGGTCGATCATTTTGCGGTAATTCCAGAGGTTGAGTACCGGCCTGTTGGCCACTCCTTCAGGGTGAAAATCCAGGGCTTTGGGTTCCAGTGTTTGCGGATTGGAATAGCGGAGGTCGAAAAGTCGTCCCGACCATGGAGGAGTAAGCGGGGGAATATAATTTCTCCAGAAGTCATAATTTGCCGGGCGGTCGATGCGGTTATCGATCCCGGGCTGGTAATCCATGGCAAAGCAAAGGGTAAAGGCCTGGTTGTTTTCGGGGTTGCCCTTTTCCGGTGCGTGAAGTTCACCCGTCTCCTTTTTCGGTTCGGTACCGGTCACATATTCCGTGCCGGTAAGGGGAAGGAGATCCCCGCATTCCGTGGCATCGATAAATAGAGGGGCTTTCAGCACCATCCGGAGTTCCTGTTTTTCATTCACCACTTCGAGGG
>CAYYJE010000077.1:0-14304 GCA_964472165.1 uncultured Prolixibacteraceae bacterium
ATGGTCGTCGGCACAGACGTCAAAACCGGTATGGTCTTCCCTGTCGTACCATTTGACCAGTTCACCAGGAGTGGTATGGGTGGTCTCATATTTTTCTTGACCAGCGGTCAACTCATTGTTTTTTTCGATCTGTGCCAGGAGCCAGCTTCTTGATATTACCGCATGTGCCTTGAGTAACTCTGCCGGACAAGTGGCACTCATTTCGCTGGATATCACACTCTTAAGGTAATCTTCAAGATATACCGTGTTGATAACCCTGATTTTGCCATTTTCTGGAACAAACCTGAGTCCACCGGTAAAGCGTTGATTCTCCTTTTTCTCCCAGTGAAACTGAATGCCGATGGTGACGTCATACAACAGAAACGCGTTGGTCCTGAACAGGGGGAGCAGGATGATCTGATCCTCTGAAATGACCAGGATGTCGTTTCCCTGGAGGATCATTTTCTGCTCCCTGATCTCAATGGAATATTCCCCGGCCTTCAGTTGTGTCCTACCCTGATGGTATCCGGTTTCGAGTTTGAAACGGATAAGCGACTCTGCCATGATCCCCACACTCACAACGGGTTGTTTTTTCATGCGTCCCGGATTTAGGTTTTTACTGGTTTCATGCGAAATTAGTCAAAAGCAATTAATTTATCTGCGATAATCCGGAAATCCTTTTTGCGGATTGAAACCTCCTCAAAAACTTCCATGATTTGCTTCCGTGTAATTTTCAGGTAATCTTCCTTTCTGGGTAAAATTACCAATCCTGACAACTCCACGGCTGCAGGGCTGATGAGCAGTTTCCCGGGATCACTTTCGTAATAGTGCGACGGGCGTTGTTTTTCCCTCGGAAACAACAGCAGGTTCCATAGCCCCTTCCGGTAAAAGGAGAGCAGGTTGAGCATGGGTTCTTCAGCTTCCTCCTTCCTCAGCAGGTCAATGGCCAGGTTCATCCATTTTACCAGAAGACCGGGCGTTCCCGACCGGAAAAGCAAAAACCGGAGGAAGGAAGTATCAATGGCTTTGATATTCAGATCCTTGTGGAGGACAAGCTGCTGGCCGTTTTTTCCTGACAACTCTTCCAGGTCCGTTTCGATGGGGAGGGTATTGCCGGGGCAGGCCTGGAAGTGAAAATGGTCGGGTGCCGAAGCCCCGCAACGGGGACCGTTGTAAAAAAGAGTAAAATCCCCGAGGTCACGGCTTAACTGCAGCATGGTTTCCAGATTGCCTTCAATTTGCTGGGGCAGGTGCAGAAGCGACGGAATGGTGAGATGGACCGGAAATATCGGGTAAGGATTTGTCAGTATGACAAAGCGGTCTCCCCAGGGAATTCCTTTCTGGACTGAAGGTCTGTTGGTTTCACAAAGGAAGCAGGGCCTTGACAGGATCGTGTGAGCGGAGGTGTCGGCCGCCGATGACCTGATTCTGCCCGGGTTGTGCTGGCATACCAGATTGAAATGACCAAAAGAAAAGAGGCGGGTCTCCGATTTACTCAGAGATGCATAATTCGTGGCAGCCGTTTCCCAGGTGGCTTTTTGCTGTTCCACAAGTGCGGAAGCTTTCCCTGAAAGGGTGGAAATGTCTCCGAATTCAGCAAGTGTTTCGTCGGTAATGAAGTTCATGGTCGTTAAGCGCGGAAATCCTGGATAGGCTGCCCCTAAAGCCGGATCTTTTCCGGATTCGTCGGCTGGCTTTCATTGTTGTACCTGTCGAGGGTTGAAACCCTTACCTCGTGAGGTTTCCGTTTTTTTCCCTTTCTGGGTAATTCAACCCGGGTTTCATCGGTGTATTCAGTGATGTGATCCGGATTCTCAGGATTGAAAGATTTTCCGGATTCATTGAGATACACGATATAACGGGTGGGCAAGGCAACAGGGGAATTGGCGATGGGGGATTCCCATTTAATCTTTCTTCCCGACACACTCACTTTTACAGGTGGGTTGGGTTTGATTACTTTCATCCAGTTCAGTGGAGGTGTCAGGGAGGGATAGCGGTAAAATCTCAGCATGAGGCTGTCTTGCAACCCCATCAGGTTTCTTTTGAATTGTTTGCTGCTGAAAAAAACGGATCCCGAAATGTTGGGGAATTTCCTGAGCATCCGCAGTTGTGCAGGGATTTCCCGGGGACTTCTCCAGGCTGTTATGCTGGCTTCCTTTTCGATTTTGTAAGGTGCCAGTCCGATGTAAAGTTGACGCCCGAAGGCGTTGTCGTTCCACCATTGGCAGAGGGTTTCAAAATCGGCAAGTTTGTGGCCGATTTCCCAGTAAATTTGTGGAGTCACATAATCGATCCATCCCTCCTTCAACCATTTACGGATGTCCGCGTACAGATGGTCGTAGTTGGTAACACCTGCCCGGGTGGCAGATCCGCCGGGATCGCTTGACTGGTTACGCCAAACGCCAAAAGGGCTGATGCCGAATTTTACCCATGGTTTGATGGATTTGATGGAATCGTTCAGCATTTTTATCAGGATGTCCACATTTTCCCGTCGCCAGGCCTCTTTCTCTTCCGGCATGAAAGCCCTGTTATGCCGGGCAAAGGAATGCTGGTCGGGAAATGGTTCCCCTGTGGGATAGGGGTAAAAGTAGTCGTCCATGTGGATTCCGTCCACATCATACCGTCTGACGATGTCGCAGACAACCGCGGTCACATACTCCCGGGTATCGGGAATGCCGGGATCAAACATCAACTTGTTCCCATATTTTATGACCCACTCCGGATTTGAAAAAACCTTGTGGTTACCGGCAAGTGGCTCCTCTGCATTCTGAGAAATCCGGTAAGGATTCAGCCATGCATGAAGCTCCATATTCCGCTTGTGGCACTCTTCGATCCAAAACCGGAGCGGATCCCAGAAGGGGGAGGGGTAGCGGCCAGGTGAACCGGTAAGGTACCTCGACCAGGGTTCCAGGGCCGACGGATAAAATGCATCGGAACACGGCCGGACCTGAAAGATGATCGCATTCATGCCGAGTTTCTGGTGGAGATCAAGAAGTTCAATTACCTCTTTCATCTGCTCTTCCGTAGAAAGGCCCGGCTTTGACGGCCAGTCAATGTTATTTACGGTGGCAACCCATACCCCCCTGAATTCAAATTTGGGATACAGAACCTGCGAAAATAAGGGACGCGCAAATGCTGCCAGAAAGAAAAACAACAAACAGCTCCGGATACCTATCCTGATTATTCTATCCATACAATGTACATTGATCGGTTTGTAAAATTAGGATAAAACATCGAATTTCCGGGACAGGCTCATCAAAAGAGCGGAACTTTGATTATTTTTCCCCCTTCAAAGAGTGGCATGAAAGATTTTAATCCGGACAAGATCCGGGTGATCGGTTTCGACGCAGACGACACACTATGGGTAAACGAACCCTTTTACAGGGAAACGGAAAGGAAGTTCTGTGAAATCCTGAGTGAGTATTCGTCTGTGGAAGAGATTAATAAGTCCTTGTTCATGACTGAAACCGGCAATCTGGACTTGTATGGGTACGGGAGCAAGGCCTTTATTCTCTCCTTGATCGAGACGGCGATAGCCGTCTCTCACGGAAATATCGGGGCCGGGGAAATTCAAAAGGTACTGGAGTTGGGGAAGGCTCAAATTGCTGAGAAAAACCCTCTTCTGCCGGGGGTTCATGAAGTTCTCCGGATTTTATCGAAACATTACCGGTTGATTGTGGCGACAAAAGGCGACCTGCTCGACCAGGAAAGAAAACTGAAAAACTCAGGAATTGCCGGTTATTTTCATCATGTGGAGATCATGAGCGATAAAAAGGAGGAAAACTACCTGAAACTTCTGAAACATCTGGATGTAAGGGCCAACCAGTTTCTGATGGTGGGAAATTCCCTTAAATCGGATGTGATGCCGGTGGTTCACCTGGGTGGCTATGCCATTCATGTTCCCTACGAGATTACCTGGCAGCACGAGGAACCCGATCCCCTTGATATTCCGGAAGGTTACTTCCACACTGTGGAGACACTTCCTGACATTCTCCCGATACTGGGTTACAATGTTCCGGTTGCATTATCCGGGACTGGTCCAATAATTTAAATACCATCAGCTATGTTTACAAAAAAAGATCATTTTGAATACAAACCGACGATCCCCGGTGTTCGCATGAGGCCGCTGGTTTACGAAAACCGTACGATCATGTGTGAGTTTTTACTGGAGCACGGGCATGAATTGCCGATA
Organism: uncultured Prolixibacteraceae bacterium; assembly: GCA_964472165.1. Lineage (GTDB taxonomy): Bacteria > Bacteroidota > Bacteroidia > Bacteroidales > Prolixibacteraceae > UBA1413. The sequence continues at coordinate 4,172 of CAYYJE010000077.1, forward strand.
CACAGTCACCCCTATGAACAGTCAGGGTATCTGGTAAGTGGCAGGCTCCGGTTTCATATCGGGGAGGAGTGGATGGATACCATGCCTGGCGACAGCTGGTGTATTCCTGAGAATGTAATGCATGAAGTAATTGTACTGGAGGATTCCCATCTGATCGAGTTATTTTCTCCGGTAAGGCCCGATTACCTTCCCGGCAATTACGGTAAGCTTTCCTGAATCGAAGTTAATTGACTTAAAAGTGTTTCATCCAAGCGGGAAATGTTAATTTTGCACTTCTGACTTTTAATTTTCCTGTTGATGAGACAGCTTGAGTTTGACACCATAGTGATTGGCAGTGGATTGGCGGGTCTGACCGCTGCTTTTCATTCCTCCCTTTTTGGCCGTGTGGCCATAGTGACCAAGTCGGAGCTGGATACAAGTAATTCCTGGTTTGCCCAGGGAGGTATAGCTGCGGTTACCTCCTCAGACGATACTCCCCTGTTACATATGAAGGATACTTTTGTGGCAGGAAGGGATTTGTGTGAGTACGATGCGGTGGAAGTACTGGTGAATGAGGGGAGTGACCGTGTCAGGGAGTTGATTGAAATGGGAATGCCTTTCGACCGTGATGAGAAAGGAGATCTTGTGCTTGGGTTGGAAGGGGGTCATAGCAAACGCCGGATTTTACATGCCGGAGGAGATGCTACCGGAAAGGAGCTCACTCGTTTCCTATTGCAGAAAGTGCAGGAAAAGAAGAATATTATTCCGTTTGAATTCACTGCCGTAGTCAGATTGCTGGTGAATGAGGGATGTGTCAACGGTGTTCAGGGACTTGATTTTTTTACCGGGGAGAATATCATTTTCAGGGCAAAGGCGGTAATCATGGCGTCAGGTGGGCTTTCCCGCATTTACAGCAGGTCTACCAATCCTCATACTGCCACCGGCGATGGAATCGCCCTGGCCTACGATGCAGGTGCCCGGATCCGTGATCTGGAATTTATTCAGTTTCATCCCTCCGCTTTGTCAATCCCCGGCAAGGAAGCTTTCCTGATCAGTGAGGCTGTCAGGGGTGAAGGCGCATGGTTGCTCAATAGCAAGGGAGAGCGGTTTATGGTGGATCAGCATCCCCTGGCGGAACTGGCACCGCGCGACGTGGTGGCCTATTCCATTTTCAGCCAGATGAATAAGGAAAATGCCTCCTGCGTATACCTTTCTTTAAGGCATCTTGATCCCGTAACGATTCATTCCCGGTTTTTAACAATCAGCCAGAAGCTTCAGGAGCATGGCATTGACATGGCCCGCGACCTGATCCCTGTTGCACCTGCTGCCCATTATATGGTAGGAGGAGTCCTTTCCGGGATTCACGGAGAAACAAACCTGAAGGGATTGTTTGTCTGTGGGGAGGCTGCGTCCACGGGTGTCATGGGAGCCAACAGGCTGGCCAGCAATTCGCTGCTTGAGTGCCTGGTGTTCGGGAAACGGGCCAGTGAAGAGGCGGCCCGTCTGAAACCAGTACGTTGCAAAATGTCGGAATATCAAAATTTTACGCTTTCTCCACATCATGAGCAGACCTACCTCGACCTGAAAAACGAGATGGCTGACCTCATGGGATCCCATTTAGGCATCATTCGAAACCGTGATAAAATGGAGGTCGCACTGAAGAGATTTTCCGGGATTGCGGAACAATTCAAGGAACACCAGTACGATTATAATTTGTTGAAAATTAAGCACACCGCTGATTTATGCCTGCTGGTCTGCCAATCCGCACTCCTCAGGGAGGAGAGCAGGGGAGGACATATCAGGGAGGATTTCAGGGAGGAGGACCCCCGTTTCCGAATCCACATTGTTCACCATAAAGGAAATGCCCCCACGTTTGAACAGGTAAAAAGTAAATTGCAGTAATTATGAAAATGAATGCCAGGGAACTGGAATCCGTTAAAATTCTGATTGATCTGGCCATCCAGGAAGATGTGGGGTCAGGTGACATTACCACTGATAGCCTTGTTCCTTCAGGGGTAAAAAAAGATGCCTATATGGTAGCGAAAGCCAGGGGTGTTATTGCCGGACTGGAAGTGGCGGAGATGGTATTCCGCAGGTTCGATCCTGATTTGGTGTGGAAACCTCTCGTAAGTGATGGCGACAAAGTTTCCAAAGGGGATTTGATTGTCGGGTTTTCCGCCAATTACCGGGCGCTGCTGACCGGGGAAAGGATAGCCCTGAACTTCCTTCAGCGCATGTCGGGGATTGCGACCTCCGCCAGTGAATATGTGGCTGTGCTTAAAGGTTTTCATACAAAAATCCTTGATACCAGGAAAACACTCCCGGGATTCAGGCTGTGCGACAAATATGCGGTGAAGGCCGGGGGAGCTTTCAATCACCGGATCGGGCTTTATGACATGGTCATGATCAAGGATAACCATATTGCGATAGCCGGAGGAATTGCCAGGGCAGTGGAGGCCATCAGACCTAACATCGCTCCGGGAATCGAAATAGAAGTGGAAACCACCAATCTGGAGGAAGTCAGCGAAGCCCTCGGTGCAGGCGCAGGAATCATTATGCTGGACAACATGGACAATGAAACCATGTCCCGCGCTGTAACCCTGATCAACGGGAAGGCCAAAACGGAAGCCTCCGGAAATATGACACCGGAAAGACTTCTGGAGGTCGCCCGGACAGGAGTGGATTTCATTTCTGTGGGAGCCCTTACGCATTCAGTAAAAGCACTTGATATCAGCCAGCGGATTAAAGAGGGGGGTATTAAACCTGTTTTTTAACCGTTTTAAACTTATTTAAGAATCATTTTTGGTTCAGGCTGTTTCATTTACTTTGAAAGCAACTTAAAAAATTATTTCTTTGCAGATGTTTTTTAGCTATCAATTCACAGGAATATTGGAAAATACGAGAATGCGAAATACAGCCCGTGCACTTTTGTTAACCGGATTTTTATTGTTACCGGCCGTGCTGTTTGCACAATTCAATAACAATACCACCTCGCCTTTCTCAAGGTTCGGTCTTGGAGACCTCCACCCCCAAACCTTCGGAAGGACTGCTGCAATGGGAGGTGCAACCCTCGGGAGCCGCAATTCCCAACAGATCAATTTTGCCAACCCTGCCTCCTACACATCTGTGGATACCCTTTCCTTCCTGTTTGAATTTGGCCTTAACGGGAAGTTTTCATCCTACAAGAATGATCTTGGGAAGTTTTCTGCCAATGATGTCAATTTCAGATATATGGCCATGAGTTTCCCGATCTCCGACAGAATTGCCGTGGGGCTGGGGCTTACTCCCTATTCGGATGTGGGATATGACATCAGTGTGAGAGACAGCCTTGCCTATGCAGGTAACATCAATTACCAGTATTTTGGTGACGGATCTTTGTCGCGGGCTTTTATCGGGGTTGCGGTGGAGCCGGTGAAAAATATCTCAGTGGGGGCTAACCTCTTTTATTTCTTCGGTACCCTGAGTCGAAACGGAATGGTTACATTTCCCGATTACAACGACACCTATTCCATCCAGAAAAATGATGAAATCAGAATCCGGGACGTTGGCGCCAATTTTGGGATCCAGGCTACCCTCCCGATGAAGAACGACCAATGGATTACTTTTGGTGCCACCCTGGAGAACAGGCCCCGTTTTACTGCTTTTTATTCCGACATAACCCTTAAAAGTATATCGTATTACGACTATTCATCGCAGCAATCCTACACGGATGCAGATACGATTTCTTACCATGAACAGGAAAAAGGAAAGGTCAGGCTCCCGCTTTCCGCCGGGATAGGTGTATCGTATGTGAAGAAAAATAAACTGGAACTCAATGCCGATTACTCCTACCAGGCCTGGTCCAAAGCCACATTCCCCTCCGACGTTTCCTATGAACTGCTGAAAGACCGGTCGATTGTGGCCATCGGCGGAGAAATTATCCCCGACCGGTTTTCGATACGTTCCTATACCCAAAGAGTGGCCTACCGGGCAGGACTCAAATATGAAGATTCTTATCTTTTGATTAATAATCAACACATTAAAGATTTTGGCATGAGTTTTGGAGTAGGATTGCCTGTATATCGTTCTAACTCAACTGTCAACATTTCTGCAGAGATCGGGAGGCGGGGAAGTACAAAAAATAACCTGATAAGGGAGAATTATTTGAAACTGAACATGAGTGTGAATTTGTACGATTTATGGTTCATTAAAAGAAGATTTGATTAACATTGAAATAAAACAATCCAACGATGAAAACACTTGTCTTAAAATCTGTCCTGGTTGCCTTTTTTGTGCTGAGCTTTGTTTTGGGAAGCAGCGGCCAGCGGGTAATCAAAGGGACTGTTTACCGTGAAGGGAAACCTGCTGCCGGAGTTACGGTGGAAGCCCACAGGGGGAGCAACACCGCATTTACCGATTTTGATGGTAAATATGAGGTAACCACCGACGACAAAGCAAAATGGATCCGGTTCACATTTATTGATGATTCAAAAAAGCTGGACCTTACCGAGTCGTCCGGCAACGAGATAGACTTCAGCTTTGATGGCAAAATTCCCGAAAAGGTGGATGCCGACCTCGTGGGTGTAAACCTGAAATCGTTACAGGAACTGGTTGCTGCCAATGAACTGGATTTTATGAATAACCTGTCGATGTACGGTGAATTCTATAAACAAAAGGATTACAAATCTGCGATGGCGCCCTGGCAGGTGCTATACCACAGATTCCCCAAGTCGACCCTGAATGTTTATATTCATGGAGCCAACATGTTTGAAAGCTACATCGAGAATGCGGCCAACAAGGCAGAAAAACAGCAGTACCTCGACTCCTTGATGAGGCTTTACGATCGCCGTATCCGCTTCTTCGATCAGAAGGGGTATGTGCTGGGAAGAAAAGGAACCGCATGGCTGAAATACAACTTGCCTCCTGCTGAAGATGTTACCGATGAAGAACTATCTGTGATTTACCAGAAAGGTTATGACAATCTTCTTGCATCGGCAAAGGAACAGGGGAATGAAACCGAAATTCCGGTCCTTGTACTGCTCATGCAGACCTCAAAATCACTCCTCAGCCTTGGTAAGTTACCCAAGGAAGATGTGGTGAGGAACTACGACATGGTAGCCACGGTAATGGGCACAATTGAAAAATCCAAACCCGAAACCGAAGGGCTTGCCGATGCCCGGAATGCCGTTGAAATGATCTTCGGTACCTCAGGAGCCGCCGATTGTGAATCACTTATCAGGATTTATACTCCCCAGTTTGAGGAGAAATCGGGTGACCTCGATTTCCTGAAAACCATGCTTCGCCGGTTGGCCCGTGCCGGTTGCGACGATTCTCCGCTTTTCTTCAATGCATCTGAGAAAATGTACCACCTGGAGCCTTCAGCTGAAGCTGCTTTCAACATGGCTCGCATGTTTGTGAAACAAAATGATGCCGAAAAGGCGAAAACCTATTACAGACAGGCCATGGAACAGGAGACTGACCAGTCACTGCTGAAAGACTACAATTACGAGTATGCCCTCTTCATTTATGCCAAGGAGAACAATTTCCAGGAGGCTCGCAATTATGCCCGCAAGGCATTGGCCATCGATCCCAACCATTGCAAGGCTTTGATGCTGATTGGTGACATCTATGCTGCTTCCGCAAGGTCGTTCAGCAGCGATGATTTCGAAAGATCAACCGTCTTCTGGATTGCTGTGGATTATTTTACCAAGGCAAAGGCGGGTGAAGATTGTTTCGCAGAAGCATCCAAAAAAGCGAATACTTATCGTGGTTATTTCCCAAACAAGGAGACTGCATTCTTCCAGAGCATCAAGGAAGGTGACACCTACAGAGTAGGAGGCTGGATCAATGAAGTTACCCGGGTACGGTTCTGACACACGTAAACATACTACCAAAAACCTTATTATTGCAGCCCTGGCTACCGGGGCTGCAATACTTTTTCCGGGATGTGTCAATGATATTGAAAAGATCAAGGCCTTCAACCCCACGGAAATTCTTCCCGTGGTCCATGCCGAGAATTTCGAAACTACAATGACCGATTCCGGTATTGTCCGGTTTTATCTCAAGACTCCCGAGCTTAACAGGTACGAGAGCGACGGGGAACCTTTTGCCGAATTTCCCAAAGGAATCCTGCTGATCAAATATGGCCCCCACATGGAAGTGGTGTCCAGCATCTCAGCCCGCTATGCCAAACAGTATGTGAGGGAAAAACGGTGGGAAGCCAAAAATGACGTGGTAGCGATCAACAGCCAGGGTGATACCCTGAAAACCGAACACCTGATCTGGGATGAACTGGCAAAAAGGATTTACAACAACGAATTTGTACAGATCATCCGGACCGACCAGATCATCACGGGTATCGGTTTTGAATCGGACGCTTCGCTTGAAAACTGGAGAATCAAGAATCCCAAAGGAACGATTTATATTCAACTGAACCGCGATGGGATGGCCCCCGGAGATTCACTGTCCGGCATGGACGACCTGCAGCCGGTGAATATCGGAAACGAATAACTTTGTATGAATTACTGGATTGTTCTTGTCATTTCCCTTCTTTTTGCAGCCTTTTTTTCGGGTCTGGAATCGGCTTTTATCGCCTCCGGCCAACTTCAGCCTCAACAGGATCATAAAACTGACCCCCTCCGGTATCGGTTACTCAGGATGGTTAACCGGAATCCCGGATATTACCATGTCACGATCCTTCTCGGATATACCCTTTCACTGGTTATTTTTACAATTGCAACTTCTCTGCTGTTTGAATCCCATTTCAGGGAATGGTTCCACTACAGCATATTGGCCATCCCCCTGCTCATTCTGGTTGTTGTTTTCATCATATTTGTTTTCGGAATATTCCTGCCTAAGGTATTCGCCGGAATATTTCCCCATACAGCCCTGGCGGTCCTGGTTTTGCCGTTTTCCCTGTTCTATCTGTTGTTTTTCCCGTTGACTGTTTTCATTGTCCGGAGCGTGAAAAGGATTATGCAGGTCACCACGGCAAATAATCAAACTGCACAGGCTGGAAGCAGGGTGTTTCGCAAAGCGGGTCCCGAAAATTTGTGGTTCGGCGAACCCCTGAATCAGGCCGATGAAGTGAGGGAAGAAGAAAAGGAAGTGATCCTTTTCAGAAATGCACTCGACTTTTCAAAAGTTAAACTCCGGGAGATTATGGTTCCCCGGAATGAGATTGAAGTGCTCGATATCAACGCCGGAATCGATGCATTGCGCCAGAAATTTGTGGACACCGGGTACTCCAGAATCCTGTTCTACGAAGGAAATAAGGACAATATCGTGGGATATGTGCATACTTCCGCCATATTCCAGAAAGCACAGCACATCAAACCGTTTCTCAAGAATGTGCTGATCGTTCCGGAGACCATGGCTGCCAACCGGCTTCTCAGCAGGTTTATCAGGGAACACCGGAGTATCGCCCTTGTGGTGGATGAATTCGGTGGAACCGCAGGACTGGTGACAAGTGAAGATATTCTGGAGGAAATTTTCGGGGAAATTGAGGATGAACACGATACCGATGATTTTACAGGAAAAAAAATCAATGACCGGCAGTATGTGTTGTCGGGACGTTTTGAAATTGATGCCCTGAATGAAAAGTACAAACTGAATATCCCTGAATCGGAACATTATGAGACACTTGCGGGATTTATCCTCTTTTTTCTGGAAAGCATCCCTGTGGTGAATGAAACGGTAACAATAGGCAGGCTTAACTTCAGGATACTGAAGGCTACCCGGACAAAAGTCGAAATGGTGTATCTGACTGTTTCAGAGGATTGAAATTCAGGAGTATATCTGTGTGCCAACTCATACAATTCTCCTGCTAAAAGTGAGAGCCTGAAGCAAACATCGCTTTATATCTTGAAGAAGTTCACGTATAATATTGAAAATTATTATCTTCGTGCCTTAATTTTTAAACCGGAATATCATATAATTATTGTTAATCAATGGCAACGTTACAAAAGATCAGAACCCGTGGAGGAGTACTTGTGGCTATCATTATCGGCCTTGCTCTGTTCGCATTTATCCTGGGTGATTTATTTCAGTCAGGTTCATCTATTTTGCAGAGAAATCAGATGGAAATTGGATCTATTGATGGGGAGACCATCCAATATCCCGATTTCCAGCGGCAGGTAGAGGAACTGGGAGAGATTTACAAATCCAATACAGGTCAGACACAGCTTGATGAACAAACCTGGGTCCAGGTCAGGGAGCAAACATGGCAAAATCTCATGAGAGACAAAATCATGGGCGATGTGTATGACAATCTTGGACTTGCAGTTTCTTCGCAAGAGCTTTTTGATATGCTTCAGGGAAATAATCCCCACCAAATTGTTCAGCAAATTTTTACAAATCCCGAAACCGGCATGTTTGACCGGAATGCGGTGGTGAATTTTTTGAAGAATCTGGAAACCGGCGTCTCTCCTGAGCAAAAAAGTTACTGGCTCTACCTTGAAAAACAAATTCTGGCAGAGCAGTTGCAGTCCAAGTATCACAATCTGATTAACAAAGCCTTGTATGTGACCGGGCCCGAAGCCCAGCAAAGTCTGGAGGCAAAAAATAAAAAAGTCAGTTTAGAATTTGTGGCCTTGCGGCAGGATGTAATTGCCGACAGTTTGGTAAAGGTGACCGCCGGGGAACTTAGTGAATACTATGAGGCCCATAAAAATGATTTCAAGGATGAAAAAACCCGCACAATTGAATACGTAACTTTTCAGGTAGTGCCTTCAACAGCGGATTTTGCCAATGCTGAGAAGTGGATCAACGAGATCAGGGCTGACTTTTCCGATGCCCCCGATAATGTCCAGTTTGTCAATTCCAATTCAGACGTAAGTTTCGACGGCACCTGGCACAAGATGAACACACTCGGGGACTCCCTTGGATCCTGGATTTTTGCAAAAGGAGCGGCTGTTAATGATGTTTACGGACCTTATTTCGAAAACAATTCCTACAAACTTGCAAAACTGCATGCTTCAGAAATGCTGCCCGATTCGGTGCAGGCCCGTCACATTCTTCTCAGGGTGAATTCTGCTGCAGAGGTTGCTTCGGTGCAGGCGCTTGCCGACAGTTTGAAAAGCGTGATCGATAAGGGGGGCGATTTTGCAACGCTTGCAAGGCTTTATTCGACTGATACGGGTTCTGCAATCAACGGAGGTGACCTGGGGTGGTTCAGCCGTGGTATGATGGTGAAACCATTTGAAGATGCTGCGTTCAGCAGTAAGGTAAATGAAGTGAAAATCGTTACTTCACAATTTGGGTTGCACCTGGTTCAGACTACCCGGCTTAGTGCGCCGAGCCGCCAGGTTCAGGTGGCCATTCTTGAACGGACGGTTACCCCCAGCACACAGACTTACCAGACTACTTATGCGCTGGCCGGGAAATTCACCAGCGAAAATGTGACAAAAGCGGAATTTGATGCAGCCGTTGACAAAGAAAAACTTTACAAAAGAACTGCTGTTTTGCGTGAAAATGATCTGACAATCCCGGGTTTTGAAAACTCCAGGATGTTGATAAGAGCTGCTTTCAGTGGAAAAACCGGAACAATCCTGAAGAATACCGATGGCTCTCCTATTTTTGAACTGGGTGATAATTTCGTGGTAGCCACCCTAACCGGTGCTACCGAAGAGGGAATCTCACCTTTTGGAAATGTGAAGGGCAGAGTGGAACTTGCTGTTCAGCAGGATAAAAAGAAAGACCTCCTGGCAGAGAGAATGAAAGCTGCTGCAGAAGGGAAAACCGATATGTATGCCATTGCTTCTGCGCTGGGAAGTCAGGTCACCATTGCTTCCGCGGTCGATTTCAACAGCATGACCCTGCCCGATTACGGAATGGAACCCCGTGTGATTGGAACTGCTGTAACTATGGAACCCAATGTAGTTTCATCTCCCCTGAAAGGCAACAGTGCGGTATTCCTGATCAAGGTTACTTCTGCCGAAGAGAGTGGTGATACCAATGTAGAGGCGGAAAAGGTAAGGTTGTTGCAAAATCTTGGTTTCCGTGCCAACATGCAGGCTTTCGAAGTTCTGAAGGATAAAGTGGAAGTGGTAGATAAAAGACCCAAATTTTATTAATGGGGAATTATTATTAAAAAAAGAGGCTGTCTCAAAAGGGCAGCCTCTTTTTGTGCGCCGTGCATGGCGATTAACTTGACGGTGTAAGTCCGTTATGGGGGT
>CAYYJE010000078.1:0-4766 GCA_964472165.1 uncultured Prolixibacteraceae bacterium
GCGCTTTTTTTACCTTATCCTGGATGTTTTTTTCATCATTCTGAAGAGCCTGCAAAAGTTGTTCTGCATTCTGCCTCGAAATTTTCGGAGGTGGCTGCTGCTGCTGCTGGTTCTCCTTGTTCTGATCCTGGTTCTGGTTCTGCTTCTCGGGGTCCTGTTTTTGGTCCTGATTCTGATCTTTATTCTGGTCTTTATTCTGATCCTGGTTTTGCTGTTGTTGCTTCAAGCGCTGCGCATAGGCAAGGTTGTATTTTGTCTCAATATCACGCGGATTGTTGCGGAGTGCTTTTTTATATGCTTCAATACTTTCATCGATTTTTTCCTGGAAAAGCAGACTGTTTCCCAGATTGTGATACGCACGGGCTTTTTCAGTTGTGTCGGTCGCCTGTGTGGCCAGTTGCTCAAACCCCCTGGCTGCTTCATCGAATTTGGTTTGTTTATAAATGGCGTTATTCAGGTTGAAATTCCAGTGGGAATCGGTGGGCTTTTTATCGAGGGCTTTGCGGTATTCAGTTTCTGCCTTGCTGAAACTAAGTGTGTCAAGTTTTAGCGTGTCTTTTTTACCTTCCAGGTAATAGCGGTTCCCCTGTCTGACAAACTTTCGCTCAGTCTGCCCGATGGACTCCGGATGAACCAGGATTATTATCAGAAGTATTAGCAGGTATTTCATAGAAGTAAAGTATTTTAAACTGAAATTGTGAAACATTTTCAATAACGATCTGATCAGATGGGACGTTGTTTAAACAATTTTATTTTTCTGAGATACTTGTTCTTCCTTTCAAGAACAAGGAATTCGAGGAGCAACAGAAACAGTCCGGCCGCAAAGAAATACTGGAATTGTTCTTCGTATTCCGAGAACGTACGCGATTCCATTTCTGTTTTATTCATTTTATTAATCTCATCAAAGAGATCATCAAGTCCTACCTGCGCAGTATTGGCCCGGATGTAAATCCCCCCTCCAGCTGCGGCTATTTTTTCCAGGGTAGCCTCGTCGAGACGGGTGATCACAATTTTTCCGTCGCGGTCTTTCCTGTAATCCCCTTGTCCCCCGTTTAATACAGGTATAGGTGCTCCCTGGGGCAAACCCATGCCGATGGTGTGTACCACGATGCCTGTTTTGTGCGCCTCTTCCGCCGCAGAAACGGCATCGTCTTCGTGGTTCTCTCCGTCGGTAATAATAATAATGGCTTTACTGGATTCCGGATTTGGGGTAAACGACCTGGTAGCCATTTCAACTGCGGCTCCGATGGCGGTTCCCTGTTTGGGAACAATCTGGGTGTTCACGGAGGAGAGAAAGAGCTGTGCGGAATTGTAGTCAGTAGTAATCGGCAACTGGGTATAGGCATCACCTGCAAAAACAATCAGTCCTATTTTATCATCCTTCAGCTTGCTGATCAGCCGGTCGATGGCTCTTTTAGCCCGATCCAGCCGGTTGGGTTTGATGTCTTCAGCGAGCATGCTGTTTGACACGTCAAGGGCGATGATAATTTCCACCCCTTCTCTTTTTACTTTATTGAGCTTCGACCCGAACTGCGGACGGGCCGCGCCGGCAATGAAAAGTGAAAGCGCGCACATCATCAGGATAAATTTCATGATGGGCCTCGCCACGGATGCACTGGGCGTCAGATAGCTGATAATTTCCGGATCTCCGAATTTTTTCAAAGCCTGCCTGCGCATGATCCTGGCAATGACAAACAACAGTGTCAGTGCCGGGATCAGTAAAAGACCCCATAAATATTCCGGATGGGCAAATCTGAACATCTCCATAAACGCTGTTTTAAGGAATATTTCGGAATAAAGTTGTTTTAAGAAAAACGGATGCAATCAGCAGAAGCAGTCCTGCCAGTGCATACGGCATGAACTCTTCCGATCTTCTGCTGAACTCTTTTACATTGATTTTCGACTTTTCGAGCTTGTCAATTTCCTGATAAATCTCCACCAGTTTCATGTTGCTGGTTGCTCTGAAATACTGGCCGTCGGTAATCTGGGAAATTTGCCGGAGCATTGCTTCGTCGATTTTTACTTCCATATTCTGGACCTGGGTTCCGAAGGGTGTCTGGACAGGGTAGGGGGCGGTGCCTACTCCCACGGTATAGACTCTGATCCCGAATGTTTTGGCGATTTCTGCGGCTGTCAGGGGAGCCACCTCTCCACGGTTGTTCTCTCCATCCGTAAGCAGGATAACCACCCGGCTTACCGCATCGCTGTCTTTTAACCGGGAAACAGCCGTAGCCAGTCCGTTTCCAATGGCAGTCCCGTCTTCGATGAGCCCGGTCCTGATGTCTCTGAAAAGATTCAGCAGTACGGCGCGGTCGGTAGTCAGCGGACACTGTGTGAAAGCTTCTCCGGCAAAAACCACCAGGCCTATGCGGTCATGTTCCCTTCCGGAAATAAATTCCATGGCTACTTTTTTTGCTGCTTCAAGCCTGTTGGGTGAAAAATCCATGGCCAGCATACTGGTCGAAATATCGAGGGCAATGGCAATGTCGATTCCTTCCGTGGTTACATTTTCCCAGTTGCTGGTCGACTGTGGTCTTGCAAGCACCACAACAAACAGGGTTACTGCAGCTGCTTCAAGCAGAAAAGGCAGATGCCTCAGGTAATGGAGCATGGTCCGGGGAGCCTTGCTGATGGCTGAAGTTCCGGAAACCTGCACGCTGGCGCTGTTTTTCTTATGCCGCAGGAAGTACCACAAGGCCATGGGTACCAACAACAGCAGTAAATAAAAGAGTTCCGGATTTTTAAAAGTTACATCTCCAAACATAGCACTCCTAATTTGCAGTTACTTCCTGTCTTTCTCCTTCCGGCTCACCTCCGCTTACCAGAGTCCCGGATGCCTCATTTTTCGTGTCATTCACAAAAAAATAGGCATCTGCCAGTGCCATTTGGTGGTCATCGGGCAAAGGCTTGTATTTGGCAAATTTCACCAGGTCGGCCATGGGGAGAATTTGATGCAGGTAATTGAGGGATTTTTCAGAAATCAGGCTCCTGTCAGACTGAAAGGAGGCGATAATCTCACCAGTGGTCTGTTCCATGGCAGGAATCCCAAACCTGCCTTCCATATAATTTCTCAACACATCGGTAATCTCACTGTAGAAGGCCTTGATTTTATCTTTTTGCCAGAGCTTCTCTTCCCTGATCCGGTCCAGTTCGCGCAAAGCAATCACATGGGGTGGTTCTGCCGGTTTTGATGGTTTTACAAATAGCGGAAGATTCTTTTTCTTCCTTTTAATCCCGTACAACAGCAGAAAAAGCAACGCTCCCACCAGCGTGATCCCCATGATGTAGGGAGTAACTTCTTTCAGGGTGAGGGGCGCATCATAAGGCATTTTCACATCAGTGGGCCCGCGTGTGGTGTCAATTTCCATCGTGAGCACTTCCAGCAACAACTCGTTGGTGAGAATGGAGTCGAAGCGTTCGTCAAGGCGGTAATCAAACCTGAAGGGAGGAATCCGGTACTGTCCGCTGTCAAAGCAGGTCACCAAAAAGGTCTGGGTAAGTTTCTCACGCTGGTCATCCGACAGTATAGTGTCAATTCCCGACCGCTGCAACACCTCAATTTTTCCGGCAAGGGTGTCGGGAACCCGGGTAAAGGCGACAGGCAACGACTGTGGTTTTTCCAACTCCAGTTTCAGCATTACCTGATCCCCGATCAGGATTCGGGTTGAGTCAAGTGTGGCTGACACCCTGACGGGCTGACTCTGAATTCCGAAAGGAACAAGCCACAGAAGTATGGCCCCCCAGAAAAATGAAACGGTTATCTTCATATTCTACCTCCTTGCTTCCCGTTTTTTGAACAGGTTAATCAATGATCGTACGTAGTCTTCGCGGGTATTGATGGTGGCCGCATCCACACCACACCGGGTGTAAATGCCTTTCAGCCGCTCTCCCTGTGTCAGCCACCATTCACGGTATATTTTGCGGGTGCCCGCGTCACTGCTGTTCACCCAGAAATATTGTCCGGTTTCCGCATCTTTAACCTTCAGCATCCCGATAGGAGGAAGCTCCTGCTCTCTTTCGTCATAGACACGGATGGCAACCACATCATGCTTGTTGTTGGCCACGGAAAGCGCTCTTTCCAGATCGCTGTTTTCGTCCATAAAGTCGGAAATGATAAAAGCAGTGCATTTCTTCTTGATGGCATTGGTAAAATACCTCAGTGCTTCGGGAATGTTGGTGCCCCGGTTTTCTGGCCTGAATTCAATCAATTCACGGATAATGCGTAAAATGTGCGACTTCCCTTTCTTAGGTGGGATAAACTTTTCAATTTTGTCGGAAAAAAAGATCACCCCGGTTTTGTCGTTGTTCTGAATTGCTGAGAAGGCCAGGATGGCTGCGATTTCGGTGATGATATTCTTTTTGAGTTTTTTGAAGGATCCGAAATCCCGTGACCCGCTTACGTCGATAAGCAGCATCACTGTCAGTTCGCGTTCTTCCTCAAAAACTTTGACATAGGGATGGCTGTAACGTGCAGTCACGTTCCAGTCGATGCTGCGGATGTCATCGCCGAACTGGTATTCCCTGACCTCGGCAAAGGCCATACCCCTTCCTTTAAATGCACTGTGGTATTCCCCTGCAAAGATGTTGCGCGAAAGTCCGCGTGTTTTTATCTCTATCTGCCGTACCCGCTTTAACAGATCGGTTGTCTCCATAATCCAATCTTAAATCTAAATTGTAACTTTTAAATGTCGCTCAGAACCAACACTGACAACCTTTTCTTAACCTCAACCCATTTGACGATTTGATGATTTATCGATTTATCGATT
>CAYYJE010000078.1:4866-14243 GCA_964472165.1 uncultured Prolixibacteraceae bacterium
CCTTAGCCTTAGCCTTAGCCTTAGCCGGTTCTTGACCTCAACCTCAGCCTATGGCACTTCCACCGTATTGAGGATATCGGTGATGATTTCCTCCGAGGTGATGTTGTTGGCTTCGGCTTCGTAGCTGAGTCCGATCCGGTGTCGCAACACATCGGGGCATACCGCCCTCACGTCTTCAGGAATGACATAACCCCTCCGTTTGATGAATGCGTAAGCTTTGGCTGCCTGGGCCAGACTGATACTTGCCCTGGGAGAGGCACCCCAACTGATCATGTCACGGTATTTCTCCAGCTTGTACGCTTCAGGTTCCCTGGTGGCAAAAACGATGTCGACGATGTATTTCTGAATTTTTTCATCGATATAGACGTCTTTTACCACTTCACGTGCACTCATGATGTCGGCTGGTTTCATGATGGTGTTGGTCTCCGGGAATATTTTCATCAGATTCTGCTGAATAATCAGTTTTTCTTCCTCTTTCCTGGGATAGTTGATCACCACTTTCAGCATAAAACGGTCAACTTGGGCTTCCGGAAGAGGGTATGTTCCCTCCTGCTCGATGGGATTCTGGGTTGCCATCACCAAAAAAGGTTTGTCGAGGATATAGGTATTTTCTCCGATGGTAATCTGTCGCTCCTGCATGGCTTCGAGCAGTGCCGACTGAACTTTGGCAGGGGCCCGGTTGATTTCGTCAGCAAGAATGAAATTGGCGAAGATGGGCCCTTTTTTTACCGTGAACTCCTCCCTTTTCTGGCTGTAGATCATGGTCCCGATAAGGTCGGCGGGCAAAAGGTCGGGAGTAAACTGCACCCTGGCGAATTTTGCATCGATAGTGTGTGCCAGTGATTTGATGGCCAGTGTTTTAGCCAGTCCGGGAACCCCCTCGAGCAGGATGTGCCCGTCGGAAAGTAATCCGATGAGCAAACTCTCCACCAGATGTTTCTGCCCGACGATCACCTTGTTCATTTCGATTGAAATAAGATCAACAAATGAACTCTCACGCTGAATGCGTTCATTGAGTTCACGTATATCAACTGCCTGATTCATAAGGAAAAATATTACTTGAATATGTTTGATAATTAATGACGCACGAAAATAGAGGTTTGATCTATAAAAAAGGGTATTTTTTTGTTAAAAATATAAAACCAGGTCCTTTCACAAGGACCTGGTTTTTAAAAGATTTACTGGATCGAAATTTCACGGGCCGGTTTTGGCTTCACTTCTTCGCGCTTGGGAAGCGAAATGCACAGGATCCCGTCGCAGTATTTTGCATTGATTTTATCACCGTCTACCACCGATTCCGGAACAGTGAAACTGCGTTGGAAAGATTGGTAACTGAACTCACGGCGCGTAAAACGACCTTTTTCTTCTTCCTTACGCTCTTCCTGTTTTTCGGAAGAAATGGTAAGCAGGTTGTTCTCCAGGCTGACTTTGAAGTCATTTTTTTTCATTCCCGGCGCAGCTACTTCAATTTCGAAAGCATCTTCCGTTTCCTTTACGTTAACGGCCGGCAAGGTCGTGTCGGTGCTCGAAAAATTGGTGTTGCCCCAATCCGACAGTTCACGGGAGAAAAAATTATCCCAGAACGTCGGGAGATAGGTGTTCGATCTCTTTAAAAGTGTCATGGCTAATTCCTCCTTTACTTTAGTTAAACTATTTTTTACTTGAAATGTTGTTTCCGGTTCTCAATAATCAAAATCAATACCATCGTGAAGGCATTTCCCGGGGTGATGTCGACTAAGATATTGAAAAATAACGAATTAAGCGATATGTTACTTTCCAGGTTGAATTTCAGGGCAGCATAAAAAATGCCAGATTGTCCTGTTCTTTGATGAAATTTTGACAGAATTGCAGTCAGAATGGAAGGTTTATACTATTTTCATCGAATTGGGAAATGCAATGTCGTGTTGATTGTTGGAGCTTTCCCTGCAATAACAGATTTACTGGTCCGGAAAGAATGTTTATATGAGTTTCATGAAAAAATGTAATATTGTAAAAAAATTATGTGCAGATGAAGACTCAAACAATTTGGATAATCTGCCTGGGCTTGATGCTATCCGCATTCTCTTTTGCCACTCCGGAAATCATACTTAAACTGGATGATCTATCCGTCAAAAATGGAGGGTGTGCCTTTGCTCCCACTATGGATTATCCGGTACAAAAACAACAAAATGCCCGGTTTTTTGAAATCACAAGATAAATAGATCAATTTTAAATCAAAGTGATAAATATGAAACCAATGCCATTAAAACTTATCGGAATTTTAGCCTTATGCCTGATCTGCATAGCGGCTCAAGAAAACAGAGTAAAAAATATGCTCATTATCGGCGATTCCATATCTATTGGCTACACGCCGTTTGTGGGAAAAGCTTTGGCTCCAGGCATCATTGTTGCCCATAATCCCGGCAATGGCGGTTCTACAGTCAGGGGCGTTGAAAATGTAGAAAAATGGTTGGATAACAGGCAGTGGGACATCATTCTCTTCAATTTCGGCTTGCACGACCTGGTACATAAAGATCAGGAGAATAAATACGATGTGGTGAATGGAAAAATTTCAGTTTCGTTGGAAGAATACAGAACGAACTTAGAAACCATTGTCGCCAAGCTTCGGGAAACGACTGCCACACTCCTTTTTGTAACAACCACAGTGGTTCCGGAGAATTCGGCTGGCAGAAGGGTGGAAGATCCGGCAAAGTACAATGCAGTTGCGCTGGAAGTCATGAAGAAAAACGGAATTGAAGTCATCGATTTATATACTGCATCGCTGGCTATTCATCCACAAAATTCAAAACCGGGAAATGTACATTACACTCCGGAAGGATATGAACTGCTTGCCAATTATATTGTAAAAGCGATCAATAAATCACTTGGATATTAAGTCAACTACCGGCGATAATTCAGATCCGTTTACAAAACCCCGGCAGTGAAAGACCCCATAATATCGCCCCTGTCAAAATTTAACGAAGTGATAATCCGGTCATCAGTTGTGTGCGATCTGAATACCGAAGCACGGATTTGTTAATTTTGGCGGACCAACCCACGAAGCGGAATATGAAGCGCTATTTTATGGAACTGAGTTACAAGGGAACCCGCTATTTCGGATGGCAGGTGCAACCCGGTCAGCTCTCTGTTCAGGAGGTGCTGGAGACCAGATTTTCCCTTTTCTTCAGGAGACCCGTAGCCGTAACCGGTGCTGGCAGGACCGACACGGGTGTCCATGCCGGTTATTACATGGCCCATTTTGAGGTGGATGACCTTCCCTTTTCTGCCGCTGACGTGGTCTACAAGCTGAACCGTTTCCTCCCTGCCGATATCGCCCTGCACTCAATCTGGGAGGTCCCCCCTGATGCACATGCCCGCTTCAGCGCTATTTCAAGGACGTATACCTATTCTGTCAGTCTGCAAAAGAATCCTTTTACTGCCGATTCGGCCTGGTACTGCCCATGGCCCCTTGATCTTCCGAAAATGAATGCGGCAGCGCAGATTTTGCTGCACCATTCCGATTTTACGAGTTTCAGCAAATTACACAGCGACGTAAAAACCAACTTGTGCAGGGTGGGGGAAGCCCGCTGGGAGGAAATGGGTGCCCGGCTCTGTTTTACAATTACTGCCGACCGCTTTCTGAGAAACATGGTCAGGGCAATTGTAGGAACTATGGTGGACGTGGGCCGCGGGAAACTCGATGTGGCGGGCTTCGAAGAAATCATTCTCCGGAAAGACCGCAGTGCTGCAGGAACCAGTGCCCCCGCACATGGTCTTTCCCTCACGGGAATCCGCTATCCTGAAGAGATATTTCCTGACTTCTGACCTTTAGTGCGGTATAAGGTAAAAGATAAAAGAATTCTATTCAATATTGCAGTTTATCCCAAAAACAAAAACTGACAGATTTTCTGAACAAAAGGCTGAAAGCCTTTTTCAATCCAGCCCAAGGCAACGCCTTGGGTCAAATGAATGATAAAATTGATGATGCGCCCTGAAAGGGCAAATCAATCGGTAAAGTTTGGATAATGATTGCACCATTTTTTAGGTTGTTGAGCTGCCCTTTCAGGGCGAAAATACAAAAACAATCTGCCATTTTCCCAAGGCGTTGCCTTGGGCTGAAATAAGTTGTCCCTTCGGGACGCAATCAAAAGAGTGTGACCTTAAAGCTGACCATCTATGCCCATGGGTGCGTATATGATAAATAAAATTTCAATACCTTGCCTGAACATATCGATGTGTTTGGCATATTTTGAGTGTTATGTCATGCATTTTGAATTCCGGTGAGCGTTTTCCCTCTCGCCTCAAGCGAGACGGGGTAAGCGAACAACGCAATAAGGAAGTCCTTGCCGGAATCGGATTCCCCGCTTCTCTGCAGCGGGGAGTTTCAATTCCGGTGAGAGCATTCCCCGTTGGCTCAGACACGGGGAGCCTCATTTTCTGGAAAGGGACCTGCAACTCATAATTTTTCCCAGATCCAGTCGCGGGCGTTGACAAAGGCCTGCATCCAGGGGGTGACTTCGTCGTTTTTCCGTTCGCGCGGATAGTAAGCCCAGTGGTAAGGGCGGAAGGCCCTTTCGAGGTGGGGCATCATGGCCAGGTGGCGGCCATCGGGGGAACAGAGGGCTGCCGTGTCATAGGCTGAGCCGTTGGGATTGGCGGGATAGAAGCTGCGACTGTATTTCATGGGGATCAGATATCCGTTTTCTTCACCCCGGAGGATGAACTTACCTTCCCCGTGGGCCACCCAGATTCCCAGGCGCATCCCTTCCATGTTCCCAAGCATCACAGATGGGTTGGGAAGAATGTCGACATTGAGGAAGGCAGACTCGAATTTGCGGGATTCATTATGATCCATCGCCGGCCGGGGCGCCCCGCCGGTATCGATCAGTCCCAGTTCGATCATGAGCTGGCAGCCGTTGCACACGCCCAGACTGAGGGTGTCGCTGCGTTTGTAGAAATTCTCCAGGGCAATGCGGGCTTTGTCGTTGTAACGGAAAGCACCGGCCCATCCTTTTGCCGATCCCAGCACGTCGGAGTTGGAGAAGCCACCCACAAAAACGATGAGGCTGATCTCTTCCAGGGTTTCCCTGCCACTGATGAGGTCGGTCATGTGGACGTCCTTCACATCAAAACCTGCCAGGTAGAGCATCCAGGCCATTTCACGGTCGCCGTTCACTCCTTTTTCGCGGATGATGGCCGCCCTGATCCCCGAAGGTTCCCTCCGGTCGGGCAAAATACCGTAATCGGCAGCTTTCCCGGTAAATTGGCCGAAACGGTAATGGAGTTCATTTTCCCTGTAATGTCGGTAGCGCTCGAGAGCTTTAACTTCGCCGCTCTGCTTGCGGTCGAGGAGCCAGGAACTCTTGTACCAGAGGTCGCGCAGTGAGTCGATGTCAAATTCCACCTTTTCTCCATGGTTGACGACGCGCACCTGGCGTTGGGCGGCAGGTTTTCCGATCTCCACCCAATTGACACCCCGCGAGGTGAGGATTTCCCTCACTGCCACGACATTGGTGACCTGGATTACCACTCCCGGATTTTCAGCAAAGAGGAGTTTTACCAGGTCGGGTTCCCCGATGCCGGTGAGGTCGAGGTCCATGCCGGTTTCGTTGTCGGCGAAGCACATCTCTAAAAGGGTGGTGATTAATCCCCCCGATGAGATGTCGTGACCGGCGACGATCAGTTCCTGATGGATAAGTTCCTGGAGGGCGTTGAATCCTGCGACGAAACCGGAGGGATCAGCCACTGAGGGGACTTCATTTCCCAGCCGGTTCAGGCTTTGGGCAAAGGCGCTGCCTCCCAGTCTTCGCGACATGAAGGAGAGGTCGATAAAGAAGAGGGGCATGGAAGGATCAGCACATAGTACCGGTTCCACTACCTTGTTCACGTGGCTGACCTCGCCTGAGGCCGAGATGATGACGGTTCCCGGGGCGTAGACCACGTCACCGGGGTATTTCTGGGTCATCGACATGGAATCCTTTCCGGTGGGGATGTTGATACCCGTCTGACATGCGAAGTCGCTGGCAGCCTTCACGGCGTTGTATATGCGGGCGTTTTCGCCGGCATTTCGCGCCGGCCACATCCAGTTGGCGCTCAGCGATACCGAGCGGATTCCCTCAGACATGGGCGCCCACACGATGTTGGTGAGGGCCTCGGCAATGGAAAGCACCGACCCTGCGGCGGCATCCACGAGTCCGGCTACCGGTGCATGCCCGACAGACGTTGCAATGCCTGCCTTTCCCTGGTAATCGAGGGTGACCACCCCCACATTGTTGAGGGGCAGGTGGAGCTTGCCGGCTCCCTGCTGCTTGGCGATACGCCCGGTCACCGACCGGTCCACCTTGTTGGTGAGCCAATCCTTGCAGGCGACCGATTCCAGCTGCAGGAGATTTTCCGTGTATTCCTGAATCTTCTTCGGTGACCATTCCAGTTCCCTGAAGGTTACCTGTTGGGTGGTATCTTCAAGGATGCTTTTCGGGGGCTTCCCGAACATATAGCCGAGCTGCCAGTCGATGGGTTTCTCCCCAGTCAGGGAATTTTCGAAGGTGAACTGCATGTCGCCGGTGGCTTTTCCGATCACATAAAGAGGAGCTCTTTCCCTCCGGGCAATGCGGGTGAGCAGTTCCACATCCCTTTCGTGCATGACCAGCCCCATTCTTTCTTGCGATTCATTGCCGATGATCTCTTTCTGGGACAGGGTAGGGTCCCCTACCGGAAGCTTCGACGTATCGATTTTTCCGCCAGTGCTCTCCACCAGTTCCGAGAGACAGTTAAGGTGGCCCCCGGCGCCGTGGTCGTGAATCGAGATCACGGGATTCTCCTCCATTTCCGCCAGTGCCCTGATGGCGTTGAAAACACGTTTTTGCATCTCGGGGTTGGCGCGCTGCACGGCGTTGAGTTCAATGGCATTGTCGAATTCCCCGGTGGCTACCGAGGAGACGGCACCTCCACCCATGCCGATGCGGTAGTTGTCGCCTCCCAGCAGGATAATCTGATCTCCCGGGACCGGCTCCCCCTTCAGACTCTCTTTTTTCCTGGCGAAACCGATTCCTCCGGCCAGCATGATGACTTTGTCGTATCCGTATTTTCTGAGGTTTTCAAAATGTTCGAAGGTGAGCACTGACCCGGTGATGATGGGTTGTCCGAATTTGTTGCCGAAGTCGCTGGCTCCGTTGGAGGCTTTGATCAGGATCTCCTCAGGTGTCTGGTAAAGCCAGGGCCGGGGTTCCGTGGCCTCTTCCCAGGGGCGTGCAGCTTCGGTACGCGGGTAGGCGGTCATGTATACGGCGGTGCCGGCGATGGGAATGCTTCCCTTGCCCCCGGCCATACGGTCGCGGATTTCCCCTCCTGTGCCTGTGGAGGCCCCGTTGAAGGGCTCTACCGTGGTTGGAAAATTGTGGGTTTCCGCCTTCAGGGAAAGCACCGTTTCCATATCGGTAACCCGGAACCACCCGGGCTCGTCCTGCCGTTCGGGGGCGAACTGCTCCGCCGCCGGACCCTGCACAAAAGAACAGTTGTCGCGGTAGGCCGAAACAATGGTGTTGGGATTTACCTGCGACGTCTTTTTGATCATCTGGAAAAGGGAGAGCTCCTGCTCTTCCCCGTCGATGACAAAGGTCCCGTTGAAAATTTTATGCCGGCAGTGTTCCGAGTTGACCTGCGAGAATCCGAAAACCTCACTGTCGGTAAGGTTCCGTCCCAGGGCTACCTCCACCGAATGGAGGTATTCCACTTCATCGTCGCTGAGCGCCAGCCCCTCCTTTTCATTGTAGGCGGCAATGTCGGTGACCTCCATGACTGGTTCCGGAAGGCGGTTAACGGTAAAAATGTCCTGTCCGGGATCGTGGTAGAGGGCCTGCAACATGTGATCGAACGGGGCCTCACTTCCGGCAACGGGAAAGAGTTCCTCCATTCTGACGATGCCCGCAATCCCCATGTTCTGGGTGATTTCCACCGCATTGGTGCTCCAGGGGGTGACCATCTCCCTGCGCGGACCACAATACCATCCCTCTAATTCGGAAGAATCTGCAAGTGAGGCTTCCCCGAGAAGCCAGATGAGTTTCTCAATCGCTTCAGCAGGCAAAGACAGTGAGGTCTGGACGGCAATCACCGTATGCTGACGGGTGGTGAAAAAGAGGATCATGCGTTTTATTATTTTGGTTGGTTCCTTCTTAACTGCGAAGCAAAGATAAGAATTTGCAGTCTGTACCGCCTAATATTGAAAGTTGCTTCCCTTCGTTGATAAATATTTAATGGTCAAAACAACATTCTTCTCACGATAATTAAGAGCAGTTGTTTTCAGTTGTTCAATTTTATTAATTTTACCCCAAAAACTTAAAATTATGAACAATCAACATTCAAGGAGGAATTTTATCCGCCTCTCCGCAGCAGGAGCACTTGGAGCTATTGTACTTTCACAATATTCCTGCAAAAGTAAACCTCAACAAACAACTGCTGCTCCCGACCCAAAAAGTTTCGGAGTAGGTCTCCAGTTGTACACCATCCGTGATGCCATGGCTGCCGATGTGGCGGGGTCGCTGAAAAAGGTCTCCGATATGGGCTATAAATATGTGGAACTGGCCGGTTATGCCGATGGCATGTTCTATGGCTATGCGCCTGCCGATTTCCGCAAGCTGGTGGAAGATCTGGGGATGGAGATTCTCAGCAGTCACACACAGGTGGAAGCCGCCGGTATCACACTCGAAAATGCCAAAAAGATGGCCGACGACCATGCCCTGCTCGGAGTGAAATATTGCGTACAACCCTGGGTGGTTCCCGAAGCCCGCACTACCATCTCCAGTTACCAGAAAATGGCGGCCGACTGGAACCAGGTGGGACAGATCATGAAGGATACCGGCATCCGTTTCGGATACCATAACCACAACTTCGAATTCGACACATTAGAAGGTAAAGTGCCCTATTTCGATATCTTTATGACAGAACTTAACCCTGAACTGGTCACCATGGAAATCGACCTTTTCTGGACCACCAAGGCCGGTCAGAATCCGATCGATATTTTCAACAAATATCCCGGAAGGTTCGAAATTTTCCATATGAAGGACATGTTCACCAATGAGGAACCCTTCTTCTATACCGATGGGGTGGAAGATTTTGCTCCGGTAGGCGAGGGAGTGATCAATTTCAAGGAAATCCTGGCTGCCAAAGAGGTAGCTGGCATGAAATACCTCATCGTGGAACAGGACCGTACCAAGGACGGGCTTCCTTTCGATGCCATTCAGAAAAGTATCACAAACCTGACCACAAAGATTCTGGTCTGACGGATTAATAAACTTAAGTTTTGTAAAATATTAAGCTGACGGGGATAATATCCCTGGTCAGCTTATTTTTTTGTGCGCCGTGCATGGCGATTAACTTGACGGTGTAAGTCCGTTATGGGG
>CAYYJE010000079.1:0-14183 GCA_964472165.1 uncultured Prolixibacteraceae bacterium
AGTAGCTCAGGGGTAGAGCGCATCCTTGGTAAGGATGAGGTCACGAGTTCAATTCTCGTTTTCGGCTCTGATGATTTAAATTAAATAAAACTTTAATGTTATGGCTGTAAAAGAACATTTTAAAAGGGACAAGGAGCACGTCAATATCGGCACCATTGGCCACGTTGACCACGGCAAAACGACCTTAACCGCTGCCATTACGATGGTATTGGCAAAGAAAGGACTTTCTGAAATCAAGTCATTTGATGCGATTGACAATGCTCCCGAAGAAAAGGAAAGGGGTATTACCATCAATACTTCACACATTGAATATTCCACTGAAAAAAGGCATTATGCCCATGTGGACTGTCCTGGTCACGCTGACTATGTGAAGAACATGGTTACGGGTGCCGCCCAGATGGACGGTGCCATTCTGGTATGCGCAGCTACCGACGGACCGATGCCTCAGACCCGCGAGCACATCCTGCTTGCCCGTCAGGTAAACGTTCCCCGTATCGTAGTTTTCATGAACAAGGTGGACATGGTCGATGATGAAGAGTTGCTCGAACTTGTGGAGATGGAACTCCGCGACCTGCTCAGCTTCTACAAATATGACGGCGACAACTCACCCGTGATCCGCGGATCAGCCCTTGGCGCCATGAACGGCGAAGCCCAGTGGGAAGACAAGGTGATGGAGCTGATGAACGCTGTGGACTCATGGATTCCGCTGCCTCCGCGCGACAAGGACAAACCGTTCCTGATGCCGGTGGAAGACGTCTTCTCAATCACAGGCCGCGGTACCGTGGCTACAGGCCGTATTGAAACCGGCGTGGTTCATACAGGTGACGAATTGCAGATTATCGGACTTGGTGCCGATGGCCGCAAAACCGTATGTACCGGTGTGGAAATGTTCCGTAAGATCCTGGACGACGGACAGGCTGGTGACAACGTAGGTCTCCTCCTTCGCGGCGTCGACAAGAAAGAGATCAAACGCGGTCAGATTTTGGCAAAACCCAACAGCATCAAGCCGCACACCCGCTTCAAAGCTGAGATTTATGTGCTGAAAAAAGAAGAAGGTGGCCGTCACACCCCGTTCCATAACAAATACCGTCCGCAGTTCTATCTCCGTACCCTTGACGTAACCGGTGAAATCCACCTGCCCGAAGGTCGTGAAATGGTGATGCCCGGTGACAACGTTTCCATCGAGGTTGAACTGATTTACCCTGTGGCCCTCAATACCGGATTGCAGTTTGCTATCCGCGAAGGAGGCCGTACCGTGGGTGCCGGTCAGGTTACCGAAATCCTGGTTTAATTTCTTGAATTCAATTCACAAAAATACCTCAAAATAGTCCCGGGTGTTTAGCCCGGGACTATTTTCGGATGTTACTCACCGGGAGTAGTGTAAACACTGTAAGTTCGACCCTTGCCATCCGTCAAAACATTCCGATTATGTTCAAAAATATCACCGCTTATATCCGTGAGGCTTACGACGAACTCATGCACAAAGTTACGTGGCCCACTTGGAAAGAGCTGCAGAGCAGCGCTTTGGTTGTAATGGTTGCTTCCTTTATTATAGCACTCATAATTTTCGTCATGGACATCTCTTTTGAGAAGGTGATGGAAGTTATCTATGGCTTATTTTATTAAATCAATTAAACGCTGAAGAAGCAATGAGCGATTCTGTGAAAAAATGGTATGTCCTTCGCGCTATTGGCGGCAAAGAGAAGAAGGTGAAGGAATACGTGGAAAACGAAATTGCAAAGGGCGATCTTCAGGGTTTCGTGTCGCAGGTTTTAATCCCCACTGAAAAGGTTTATCAGATCAGGAACGGAAAAAAGATCAGCAAGGAACGAAACTTTTACCCGGGTTATGTTTTAATCGAAGCCGTTTTGGCGGGAGAAGTTGCCCATATTCTGCGCAACATCCCCAATGTAATTGGTTTCCTGGGCGACACCAAAGGTGGCGATCCGGTAGCCTTGCGGCAAAACGAGGTAAACAGAATTCTGGGTAAAGTGGATGAACTTGCAGATACCGGAGAAGAACTGAACATTCCGTTCGTGGTGGGTGAGACTGTAAAAGTAATCGATGGACCTTTCAACGGCTTTAATGGAACCATTGAGTTGATCAATGAGGAAAAGAAAAAGCTGCAGGTAATGGTGAAGATTTTTGGTAGGAAAACTCCTTTGGAACTTAGTTTCTTACAGGTCGAAAAGGAGTAGTAAACGCTCTAATATTTTGCAATGGCGAAAGAGATTAGTGGATTAATCAAGTTACAGATCAAGGGTGGTGCAGCAAATCCATCACCTCCGGTTGGACCGGCTTTAGGGTCTAAAGGGGTTAATATCATGCAATTCTGTAAGCTTTTCAATGCCAGGACTCAGGACCAGGCAGGGAAAGTGCTTCCTGTGGTGATTACCGTTTTTGCTGATAAATCGTTTGATTTCATTGTCAAACAACCCCCTGTGGCCATTCAGTTGCTCGATGCTTCAAAGGCGAAGAAGGGATCGGCTGAGCCCCACCTTAAAAAAGTGGCCTCTGTCAATTGGGATCAGGTCAAAGAGATTGCCGAATCAAAAATGTCGGACCTGAACTGCTTTACCATTGAATCTGCGATGCACATGGTAGCCGGAACTGCCAGAAGTATGGGGATCACCGTAGAGGGAAATTCCCCATTCAATCATTCATAAAATTTTAAACGATGGGCAGAATTACGAAAAATAAAAAGGCTGCACTTGGGAAAATCGAAAAGGCAAAGGTCTATTCATTGGATGAAGCGGCACAACTTGTGAAGGAAATTACCTTCACAAAATTCGACGCATCCGTTGATATTGACATCCGCCTGGGTGTGGACCCGAGAAAAGCCAACCAGATGGTTAGAGGCGTAGTTTCGTTACCCCATGGAACTGGTAAAGAGGTCAGGGTCCTGGCTATGGTAACCTCCGACAAGGTGCAGGAAGCCAAAGATGCAGGAGCTGACTTTGTAGGTCTCGAAGAGTATATCGAGAAAATCAAAGGCGGTTGGACAGACGTGGACGTGATCATCACCATGCCACCGGTAATGGGAAAAATCGGAGCCTTAGGCCGTATCCTCGGTCCCCGCGGATTGATGCCTAACCCCAAAAGCGGTACCGTTACCATGGACATCGGCAAAGCCATCCAGGAAGTCAAACAGGGTAAAATCGACTTTAAAGTCGACAAATTCGGGATAGTCCACACATCAATCGGGAAGGTATCATTTACCCCCGATAAACTGATGGACAACGCCCGCGAGTTTGTCAACATGATTGTCAAACTTAAACCCGTGGCCGCCAAAGGAACCTACATCAGGAGCATCTATCTCTCCAGTACCATGAGCCCTGGTATCCAAGTTGAACCCAAGTCAGTGACTGACTAAAAATGTGTTGTTATGAAAAGTTCTGAAAAACAGGTCGTCATCGACAGACTGACCGAGCAAATTAAATCTTACAGCCATTTTTACCTGACCGACTTAAGCGGACTCAACGCGGAAAAAACCAGCGAATTAAGGAGACGTTGCTTCAAACAGGATGTAAAACTGGTTGTTGTTAAAAACACACTGCTGCGTAAAGCACTGGAAAATTCAGGAAAAGATGCTTCCGGTCTTTATGAAATTCTGAAAGGAAACACCTCGGTAATGTTCAGCGAGCAGGGAAATGTTCCTGCCAAACTGATCAAAGAGTTCAAGAAGGTATTCAAAGGTACTACCCTCAAGGGGGCCTTCGTCCAGGAATCGGTTTATATCGGCGACGACCAGCTCGATGCACTGATGACTGTGAAAACCAAGAATGAACTGATCGCCGATGTGGTGGCCTTGTTGCAATCACCGATGCAGACCGTACTCTCTCAATTGCAGTCGGGTGGAAATATTATACATGGGGTCCTTAAGACTCTGGGAGAAAAGGAATAATTTTTTTTGAATTCATTAATTAATAGTAAATACGATGGCAGATTTAAAACAGCTTGCAGCTGAGTTAGTGAACTTGACTGTTAAAGAGGTTAACGAATTGGCTAAGATTCTGAAAGATGAGTATGGCATTGAACCGGCTGCTGCAGCAGTAGCTGTTGCCGGTCCCGCCGCAGCCAGTGCAGAAGTAGTGGAAGAAGCAGTGCAGACAGAATTCGATGTAATTTTGAAAGCAGGTGGTTTGTCCAAACTGGCAGTGGTGAAACTTGTAAAAGAATTGACAGGCCTTGGCTTGAAGGAAGCCAAAGAATTAGTTGACGCATCTCCTAAAGCAGTGAAGGAGAAGGTTTCTAAAGAAGAAGCAGAGTCTTTGAAAGCACAGCTTGAAGAAGCCGGAGCGGAAGTTGAAATTAAATAAGTGGGACCTTATTTAAGGTAAATATGGTTTAGAATCTTGCTCACGTGAGATTCTAAACCTTTTTGTATTTATATTTCATTTTACT
Organism: uncultured Prolixibacteraceae bacterium; assembly: GCA_964472165.1. Taxonomy (GTDB): domain Bacteria; phylum Bacteroidota; class Bacteroidia; order Bacteroidales; family Prolixibacteraceae; genus UBA1413. The sequence goes on from CAYYJE010000079.1 coordinate 4,405, forward strand.
TAACCCAGTATAAATACATGATCATAAATAAAAAGAATGAGAGGATTAATTTTTCCTCTACGCAATCCAGGTTTGATTATCCCGACTTTTTAGAAGTTCAGATTAAATCATTCCAGGAGTTTTTTCAGTTAAAGACGACCCCCGAGAACCGGAAAAGCGAGGGATTATTTAAAGTTTTCCAGGAAAACTTTCCCATTTCCGATACACGGAACAATTTTGTCCTCGAATTTATCGACTATCAGGTCGATCCTCCCCGTTACAGCATCGAGGAATGTATTGAGCGGGGACTCACCTTCAGTGTGCCATTGAAGGCCAAGTTGAAATTGTATTGTACTGATCCTGAACACGAGGATTTCGATACCGTGGTGCAGGATGTTTACCTGGGTACCGTTCCCTATATGACCGAAAGGGGAACTTTCATCATCAACGGTGCGGAACGTGTGATCGTTTCACAGTTGCACCGCTCTCCCGGAGTTTTCTTCGGACAGAGCGTACACGCCAATGGAACAAAGCTCTACTCTGCACGGATTATCCCCTTTAAGGGATCGTGGATTGAATTTGCCACTGACATCAACAGTGTGATGTATGCGTACATCGACCGGAAAAAGAAACTTCCGGTGACTACTTTGCTCAGGGCCATCGGCTTTGAAAGTGACAAAGATGTGTTGGAAATTTTCGACCTTGCCGATGAAATCAAGGTTTCCAAAACCGGCCTCAAAAAGGTTGTGGGAAGGAGACTGGCTGCCCGCGTGCTTAAATCGTGGGTGGAAGATTTCGTGGATGAAGATACCGGTGAGGTGGTTTCCATCGAACGTAATGAGGTAATTATTGACCGTGAGACTGTTCTGTCAGATGACCATATCGACGAAATCATTGACGCTGGTGTAAAAACCATTCTCCTCCACAAGGAAGACCAGAACCAGCAGGATTTTGCCATCATCTACAACACGTTGCAGAAAGATCCCTGCAACTCGGAGAAAGAAGCGGTGCTTCACATCTACCGGCAGCTGCGTAATGCGGAACCGCCCGATGAAGCTACCGCGAGGGACGTGATCGATAAACTTTTCTTCTCAGAGAAGAGATATGACCTGGGTGATGTGGGCCGCTACCGCATCAACAAGAAACTGGGACTTAACATGGGTATGGAAACCCGTGTGCTCACCCGTGAGGATATTATCGAAATTATCAAATACCTGATCCAGCTTGTCAATTCAAGGACTGACGTGGATGACATCGACCACCTCAGCAACCGGCGTGTCCGGACTGTGGGTGAACAGATGTTCAGCCAGTTTGGCGTAGGACTTGCCAGGATGGCCCGTACCATCAGGGAGCGGATGAATGTGAGGGACAATGAGGTTTTTACCCCCATTGACCTGATCAATTCTAAAACGCTTTCTTCGGTGATCAACTCATTCTTTGGCACCAACGCACTGTCACAGTTTATGGACCAGACCAATCCTCTGGCCGAAATGACCAACAAGCGCCGTATGTCGGCACTGGGGCCCGGAGGTCTGTCGCGTGAAAGGGCTGGATTCGAAGTCCGTGACGTGCACTATACCCACTACGGAAGGCTTTGCCCGATTGAAACTCCGGAAGGACCCAATATCGGACTCATCTCTTCGCTTTGTGTGTATGCCAAAATCACTGAACTCGGCTTTATATCCACACCCTATCGCAAGGTTACCAACGGACAGGTTGATCTCTCCGCGGAGGGAGTTACCTATCTGACGGCGGAGGAAGAGGAAAGTACCATCATTGCGCAGGCAAACGCTCCTATCGATGCAGAGGGAAAATTTGTCCGTCCAAGGGTGAAAGCCCGTCTCGACGGGGATTATCCTATGTCGGAAAAGGAAACTGTCCAGCTCATGGATGTGGGGCCGAACCAGATCGCTTCGGTGGCTGCTTCGCTGATTCCCTTTCTGGAACACGATGATGCCAACCGCGCTCTTATGGGATCGAACATGATGAGGCAGGCAGTGCCCCTTCTCAGGCCTGAGGCTCCTATTGTGGGAACAGGTCTGGAAGCCCGTTCTGCCAGTGATTCTCGCATCCTTATCAAAGCTGAAGGCGATGGCGTCATCGAGTATGTCGATGCCCGCCAGATTGTGGTCCGTTACGACATGACCGATGACGACAAATTTGTCTCCTTCGATCCCGAACTGGTTACCTACAATCTGCCCAAGTATGCCAAAACCAACCAGGGAACCACCGTTGACCTGAAACCCATCGTGGTGAAAGGCCAACGAATCAAGGCCGGTGAGGTGCTGACCGAAGGGTACGCTACCGAAAACGGGGAACTTGCCCTTGGCCGTAACCTGATGGTGGCCTTCATGCCCTGGCAGGGGTACAATTACGAAGATGCGATCGTGGTGTCGGAAAGAGTGGTCAGGGAAGATGTTTTTACTTCTGTCCATGTCGATGAATACAGCCTCGAAGTACGCGATACCAAAAGGGGTGTGGAGGAATTTACCTCCGATATTCCCAATGTGAGTGAAGATGCGACCCGAAACCTCGATGAGAATGGGCTCATCCGCATCGGTGCCAATGTGAAACCCGGAGATATCCTTATTGGAAAGATCACCCCGAAAGGGGAATCCGATCCTTCGCCGGAGGAAAAGCTGCTGCGTGCCATCTTCGGCGACAAGGCAGGCGATGTGAAAGATGCGTCGCTGAAAGCTTCGCCTTCGCTGAATGGCGTGGTAATCGACAAAAAGCTCTTCTCGAGGGTTGCCAAGGAGAAAAAGGGCAAACTTTCCACCAAACCGCTTCTGGAGCAGATCGATGAACGGTTTGAAAAGGAGGTGGCTGCCTTGCGTTACCGGCTCGAAGAGAAACTCTTTGAACTGGTATCAGGGAAAACCTCCCAGGGCGTGAAAGATTATTACGGCACCGAAGTGATTTCCAAAGGGGTGAAGTTCACGTTGAAACAGCTTCAGGAGATTGATTACCTGACGGTTAATCCTTCGAAATGGACCACCGACAAGGACAAGAACGATCTGATCTTCAGACTGGTCAACAATTACATCATGAAGTACAAGGAAGCGGAAGCGGTTTCGCGGCGGGAGAGGTTCAATGTCACCATTGGTGATGAGCTGCCTGCAGGGATCATTCAGCTTGCCAAAGTATACATTGCCAAGAAGCGGAAACTCCAGATCGGGGATAAAATGGCCGGCCGCCACGGAAACAAAGGTATTGTTTCACGCGTGGTCCGCTCGGAAGACATGCCATTTTTGGCCGACGGAACACCGGTCGATATTGTGTTGAACCCACTGGGTGTGCCTTCGCGTATGAACCTGGGACAGATCTATGAGACCGTCCTCGGATGGGCCGGCAGGGAGTTGGGAGTGAAATTTGCCACTCCGATTTTCGACGGGGCATCCCTGGAGGATATCACCGAGTACACCACCAAGGCAGGTATTCCGAAGTACGGGATGACCGTTCTCCATGACGGGGAAACGGGAGAACCCTTCGACCAGGCTGCCACCGTGGGTGTCATTTATATGATGAAACTGGGACATATGGTGGAAGATAAGATGCATGCGCGTTCTATCGGCCCTTATTCACTCATCACCCAGCAGCCGTTAGGCGGGAAAGCCCAGTTTGGCGGCCAGCGTTTCGGGGAAATGGAAGTGTGGGCTCTTGAAGCCTTTGGAGCCTCCCATATTCTGCAGGAAATCCTAACGGTGAAATCGGACGACGTGATGGGAAGGGCCAAGGCATACGAATCGATCGTAAAGGGAGAACCTATGCCACAACCCGGAATTCCGGAATCACTCAATGTGCTTTTGCATGAGTTGCGGGGTCTTGGACTCAGCGTCAGAATGGAATAATTTAAAGAACCCCGCACATCAGGGTTCTGATCAATCTAAAAACAGCAGTCTGTATGGCATTCAGAAAAGACAATAAAGCAAAAAGCAACTTTTCAAAAATTTCGATAAGCCTGGCTTCACCCGAAGAGATTCTCGAACGCTCCCATGGTGAGGTGCTGAAACCTGAGACGATCAATTACAGAACTTACAAACCTGAACGGGACGGTCTTTTTTGCGAAAGAATATTCGGACCGGTAAAGGATTATGAGTGTCATTGCGGGAAATACAAACGTATCCGTTACAAGGGTATTGTTTGTGACCGCTGTGGCGTGGAAGTAACCGAGAAAAAGGTCCGCCGGGAACGGATGGGCCACATTTCCCTGGTCGTTCCGGTGGCCCATATCTGGTATTTCAGGTCGCTGCCCAACAAAATCGGTTATCTGCTGGGTTTGCCGACCAAGAAACTCGATTCGATCATTTATTATGAACGATATGTGGTGGTCAACCCGGGGGTAAAAGCTTCCGAAGGGGTGAAACAGCTGGATTTTTTGTCGGAAGAGGAGTACCTCGACATACTGGATACCCTTCCGAAGGAAAACCAGTATCTCGATGACGAGGATCCCAACAAGTTTGTCGCCAAAATGGGGGCGGAAGCGTTGTATGCCATTCTCTCCAGCATCGATCTCGATGAATTGTCGTATGACCTGCGGCACAAAGCAGGAACGGAGACTTCGCAGCAGCGCAAGAATGAAGCACTCAAGCGGCTTCAGGTAGTGGAAGCTTTCAGGGCCAGCAAGAACCTGAATCGTCCGGAATGGATGATTGTTAAGGTAGTGCCGGTCATTCCCCCTGACCTTCGTCCACTTGTGCCGCTCGACGGGGGAAGGTTTGCCACCTCCGACCTGAATGATCTTTACCGCAGGGTGATTATCCGGAACAACCGGTTGAAAAGGCTGATTGAAATCAAAGCTCCCGAAGTGATTTTGCGCAATGAGAAGCGAATGCTTCAGGAAGCCGTCGACTCACTTTTTGACAATTCACGCAAGGTCAATGCGGTGAAAACTGAGAACAACCGCGCGCTGAAATCACTCTCCGACAGCTTGAAAGGAAAACAGGGACGTTTCCGCCAGAACCTTCTGGGAAAACGTGTCGACTACTCAGCCCGTTCGGTAATTGTGGTCGGACCCAAACTCAAATTGCACGAATGCGGCCTTCCGAAGGATATGGCCGCGGAATTATACAAACCTTTTGTGATCCGCAAACTCATTGAAAGAGGAATCGTGAAAACGGTGAAATCGGCCAAGAAGATTGTGGACCGCAAGGATCCCGTGGTATGGGAAATCCTCGAGAATGTACTCAAGGGGCATCCTGTTATGCTGAACCGTGCACCAACCCTGCACCGGTTGTCGATTCAGGCTTTTCAGCCGGTTCTGATCGAAGGAAAGGCCATCCAGCTTCATCCTCTGGTGTGTACCGGTTTTAATGCCGACTTCGACGGAGACCAGATGGCCGTTCATCTCCCCCTGGGAAATGCCGCCATCCTGGAAGCCCAGTTGCTCATGCTATCCTCCCATAATTTGCTCAATCCTGCCAATGGGGCTCCTATTACCGTTCCTTCACAGGATATGGTGCTCGGGCTTTATTACATGACCAAGCCAAGACCGGGTTCAAAAGGAGAAGGGATGACTTTTTATTCGCCACAGGAAGTGATCATCGCTTTCAGCGAAGGTGTGGTCGGCATGCATTCCATCATTAAGGTAAAGGTGGAAGACGTGGATGACAAGGGTGGATATTTTCACCATATTATTGAAACCACGGTCGGAAGGGTTCTCTTCAATGAGAGCGTTCCCCGCGAAGCCGGTTTCATCAACCAGTTGCTGACCAAGAAATCACTCCGGAATATCATCACCGATGTGTTTAAGGTGACGGGCAATGCCACTACGGTGGCCTTCCTGGATGACATCAAAGACCTTGGATATCATTGGGCATACCGTGGAGGATTGTCGTTTAATATCGACGATGTGATTATTCCCGAGGACAAGAAGGTGATTGTAGATGAAGGATACCAGGAAGTTGAAGAGGTGATTTCCAATTACAACATGGGTTTCATTACCAACAACGAGCGGTATAACCAGGTAATTGACATCTGGACACATGCCAATGCCAAGTTGACCAACTCGGTGATGAAGACGCTCAGTACCGACAAGCAGGGGTTCAACTCCATTTACATGATGCTTGACTCGGGAGCCAGGGGTTCCAAGGAACAAATCAGGCAGTTGTGCGGAATGAGGGGCCTGATGGCCAAACCCCAGAAATCGGGATCTACCACTTCACAGATTATTGAAAACCCGATTCTGGCCAACTTCAAGGAGGGGCTTTCGGTGCTCGAGTACTTTATTTCGACCCACGGAGCCCGTAAGGGTCTCGCCGATACCGCCCTGAAGACCGCCGATGCCGGGTATCTTACCCGTCGTCTGGTCGATGTGGCCCAGGATGTGATCATTTCCGAGGATGACTGCGGAACACTCCGCGGCCTTGTGGCTACTGCCATCAAAAATAACGAAGAGGTGGTTTCATCGCTGTACGACAGGATACTGGGACGTACTTCGGTTCACGACATCTACCATCCCCTCAAGGGCGATCTGATCGTCAAGTCGGGCGATGAAATTACAGAAGATGTGGCCGCGATCATAGAAGATTCCCCCATTGAAAGTGTGGAGATCAGATCGGTGCTTACCTGTGAGTCGGAAGTGGGGGTTTGCGCCAAATGTTACGGCCGCAACCTGGCATCCGGCAACAAGGTGCAAAGGGGTGAAGCTGCCGGAGTAATTGCAGCCCAGTCGATCGGAGAGCCCGGAACGCAGCTGACCCTGCGAACCTTCCATGTGGGGGGTATCGCCGGGAATATTTCTGCACAGTCGACCGTGGTTTCCAAATACGACGGCTACGCCGAAATTGAGGAGCTCCGTTCGGTACCTTACGTCGACAAGGACGGAAAAATTGTGGATGTGGTGGTCAGCCGGTTGGCTGAACTGAAAATCATCGACAAAAATACCAACATCCAGTTGTCGAATCATCCGATCCCTTACGGTTCAAAATTGTATATCAAAAATGGGGATACCGTGGCCCGTGGCCAGCACATTTGCGAGTGGGACCCCTACAACGGGGTTATCATTACGGAATACGACGGTACCATTGAATATGAGAGTCTGGTGGAAGGGATTACCTTCCGTGAAGAATCGGACGAACAGACCGGTTACAACGAAAAGGTGATTATTGAAACCAGGGACAAAACCAGGAATCCTTCGCTAAGGATTTTAGACGGAGGGGGTAACCTGATCAGGACTTACAACCTTCCTGTCGGAGGTCACCTTTCTGTGAATAACAAGGATCAGGTGCGGGCAGGTCAAGTACTGGTCAAGATTCCGCGTGCCGCAGGAAAAGCCGGTGACATCACTGGTGGTTTGCCCCGTGTCACTGAACTCTTTGAGGCGAGGAATCCATCCAATCCTGCCGTTGTATCGGAAATCGACGGTGAAGTAACCCTGGGTAAAATCAAGAGAGGGAACCGCGAAATTGTGGTCACCACCAAGTCAGGGGATGTCAAACGCTACCTGGTGCCACTTTCCAAACAGATTCTGGTACAGGACAATGACTATATCCGGGCTGGCACACCTTTGTCCGACGGAGCCACTACACCTTCCGATATTCTTGCCATTAAAGGTCCTACTGCCGTTCAGGAATACATCCTCAACGAAGTGCAGGATGTGTACCGGATGCAGGGGGTGAAGATCAACGACAAACATTTTGAGGTGATCATCCGCCAGATGATGCGCAAAGTGGAAATCGACGATCCGGGTGATACCCGCTTCCTTGAGAAACAGGTCGCCGACAAAAATGAGTTTTTCCAGGAGAACGACTGGATCTACAATAAAAAAGTGGTGATCGATCCGGGTGATGTCGAAGGTCTTCGTGCCGGGCAAATTATCTCTGCCCGAAGGATGAGGGACGAAAACTCGGTGCTGAGGCGTAAGGACAAGAAACTTATCGAGGCCCGTGATGCGATCCCCGCCACTTCAAGCCAGGTGCTTCAGGGAATTACCAGGGCAGCTTTGCAGACCCGGAGCTGGCTGTCGGCAGCCTCCTTCCAGGAAACCACCAAAGTGCTCAACGAATCGGCCATTATGGGTAAAGTCGATTACCTCGACGGACTTAAGGAAAATGTAATCTGCGGTCATCTGATTCCGGCTGGAACAGGATTGAAAGAATACAAAAACCTGGTTGTCGGGTCAAAGACCGAGTACGACAGGCTTGTTGACCTGAAGGAACCCCTTGATGATGACGAATAAAAAAGAGAATGATGAGTGACAACAAGCAGCAGCCCCCACAGTTGAACATTGAGCTGAGTGAAGAAGTAGCCCAGGGAATTTATTCCAACCTTGCGGTGATTACCCATTCAAGTTCAGAGTTTGTACTCGACTTTGTCAGGATAATGCCTGGCATTCCCAAGGCAAATGTAAAGTCAAGGATCATTCTGACACCTGAGCATGCCAAGCGTTTGTTGCTGGCCCTTCAGGATAATCTGAAAAAGTATGAAAATGTGCACGGTCCCATCCGGATAAGCGGTGGGGGCGATCCGATGATCCCCCCGATGACCTTCGGGGGTCCTGCTGCACAGGCATAAAAAAAATAAAGGAGCTTTCGGGCTCCTTTTTTTAATTGAACCGTATCCTGTGCCTGATGCCGGGGATTGAAAATTCAACGCGATGATTGAATAATTTGAATAACCGGTTTAGCTTGTTGACAATCAGGTTGATGTATTTTGCGTGATATGGAACCGCACTGTCCGGAAAAAAGGTTTGTCGCGATTTGATTGTTCCGGTTTTTGCCGGTCCCCGCGCTCTTTTTATATTTGCGTACCAAAATAAGAATGAAAACAGCATCAATGAAAGGTTTAAAAATTATTGTTCTGGCCAAACAGGTGCCTGACACCCGCAATGTCGGGAAAGACGCCATGAAAGCGGATGGCACTGTAAACAGGGCAGCCCTGCCGGCGATATTCAATCCTGAGGACCTTAATGCCCTTGAACAGGCACTGCGCATAAAGGATTTTCTGCCAGGGAGCAGCATCACCCTTCTGACCATGGGGCCCGGAAGGGCTGCCGACATCATCAGGGAGGGATTTTTCAGGGGTGCCGACGATGGGATCCTATTAAGCGACAGGGCATTCGCAGGTTCCGATACCCTGGCGACCTCTTATGCCCTGGCTCAGGCAATCCGCAAGGTGGGTCATGTCGACCTTATTGTGGCCGGCCGGCAGGCTATCGATGGCGATACTGCCCAGGTGGGTCCCCAGGTAGCCGAAAAACTGGATCTTCCGCAGGTTACCTATGTGGAAGAGATTGTGGAAGTTACCCAAGAGCGGATTGTGTTGAAAAGGCGATTGGACCATGGCATGGAAACGGTAGCCGCACCCTTTCCTTTGCTGATTACTGTCAATGGCACGGCGCCTGAATGCAGGCCCCGGAATGCCAGGCTGCTGATGAAATACAAACATGCCAAAACAGTATCGGAGATTCAGTCTGCCGCTGAAGATTACCTTCATCTGTACAACGACCGTCCTTACCTGAATATTCACGAATGGTCAGTGAATCAGATCGAAACCGATCCCTCGCAATTGGGACTGGAGGGTTCACCGACCAAGGTGAAAAAAATCGACAATGTAGTGCTGCAAGCAAAGGATTCCAGGAAAATTTCCCCGACTGACGGGGAGATTGAAGAGTTGATGAAGGAGTTGATTACAAACCATACTATTGGATAATATCACTGAGATGAGTAATATTTTTGTGTATTGTGAGAGCGACAACGGAGTAATCGCTGAAGTGAGTCTGGAATTACTGACCAAAGGGCGCAAACTGGCTGATCAGCTGAAATGCAGGCTTGAAGCAATTGTGATCGGAAAAAACCTGG
>CAYYJE010000080.1:0-14024 GCA_964472165.1 uncultured Prolixibacteraceae bacterium
ATCACAGGATCACCGAATCACAGGATCACCGAATCACAGGATCACAGGATCACATTTTCACATCACACTGACCATACCGCCAAATAAAGTTTAATTTAACTCCAGAGCATGACAATGACACCGAAAACCCAAACTGAACAAACCGGGATTGCCCTGATTACCGGAGCTGCACAGCGGATCGGGAAAGCGATGACGGAACACCTGGCTGCCAAAGGGTGGGATGCAGCCATTCACTTCAACCGGTCGTCAGATGAGGCAACGGCACTGGCAACGGAGCTCTCCCGGCAGTATCCCCGGCAAAGGTTCATGACCTTCAGAGCCGACCTCCTCCTCGACCATGAAACGGAGGATCTGCTGCCCGCAGTGATTGAAGCGATGGGAAAACCCCAATTGCTGATTAACAACGCTTCGGTGTTTGATTCCGGGAAGCTGTCGGAAACCGCAACTTCCTTTTTCGACCGCCAGATTACCGTGAACCTGAAAGCCCCTTTTATCCTTCTGCGGGAATTTATCAACCGATGCGGCAAAGGGCTGGTTATTAACATCGCGGACACCCGGATATCAGGCAATAGTGAGTCATATGCAGCCTACACGCTTGCAAAAAAATCACTGTGGGAACTCACCAAAATGGCAGCAGCAGCCTATGGCCCTTCCATCCGGGTAAATGCGGTGGCACCCGGCCTTACCCTGCCTCCGGAGGGAAAGGATGAGGAATACCTGCACAAGCTGGCAGCCCGCATCCCAATGAAACGACCGGGAGGAATCCACCCGGTTCTCGACAGCCTTGATTATCTCCTCAAAAATGAGTACCTTACCGGAGAATTGCTCCACTGCGACGGTGGGCAGCACCTGCTTTGAGACGGCAGGCAAGCACAAACAAACAAAAGTTTTAATATCAAAAATAAGAGCAATGGCCCTGATCCGGATCAAAAATCTGCACATCAGAACGTATATCGGGTTTAATCCCGAAGAACTGGTCAACAAACAGGATGTGGTCATCAACATGGAAATTGAGGTTGAAATTCCTGCTTCTGCGATCGAAAATGATGATCCGGAAGGTATCTACGACTACAAAAAAATCACCAAACTGGTAATCGCGATGGTAGAAGAGGGGCATTTCAAACTCCTCGAAGTGCTGACGCAGAAAATTGCAGACCTGGTCATGGAAGACCCCATGGTAAAAAAGGCCAGGGTGGAGGTTGACAAACCCAGGGCTTTGCGGTTCGCAGAGTCGGTATCGGTTGAAATTGAGTCGAAGCGATGAACATTGCGGTAATCGGGATAGGGTCGAATATCAACCCGGAGAAAAATATTCCCCTGGCGCTGAAACTCCTGGGTGATCACATGACGGTTGAAAAAGTATCTGAAATGGTCTCAACCCCTCCCATCGGCATCACTTCCCAACCTGATTTTATAAATGGAGCGGTTAGGGTTACCACCCACCTTTCGAGACAGGAACTTGAACGGGTGCTTAAAATAACGGAAGACATGACAGGCCGCGACCGGTCACTCCCCCGTTTTGGCCCCCGCACCATCGACCTTGACCTTGTAGTCTGGAATCACGAAATTGTCGACCCTGACTATTACTCCCGTGATTTTCTGAAAAAAGCGGTTGACAGGATCCTCCACTGAGCAGCAGATCCCACAAAAAAGGCAGCCCCATTTGGTGCTGCCTCAAAGCCATGAAAACAATTAAACAATGTTCAGAAAACAGAAAACTAGAAACAATTATATTGTCATAATATCTTTTTCCTTAGCTGCCACTAAGGTATCAATTTTTTTTACAAATTCATCGGTATATTTTTGAACAATTTCTTCAGCATCTTTTTCCATATCCTCGGGTAACCCTGTTTTAAGCAATTTTTTAAGACTTTCGTTGCTTTCCTTGCGGGATGTACGGATGCTTACCCTGGCAATCTCCCCCTCCTTGTTGGCCTGCTTCACCAGGTTTCTTCTCCGTTCTTCGGTCAGTGGCGGAATATTGATCCGGATTACCTCCCCGTTGTTGTCGGGATTGAAACCCAGGTTGGCAGCCATGATGGCCTTTTCGATCACCGGAATCATCTTCTTTTCCCAGGGCTGAATGGCGATGGTTCTGGGATCAGGCGTACTGATGTTGGATACCTGGCTCAGGGGAACCATACTCCCGTAATAATCGACGACAACGGCATCTATCATAGCAGGATTGGACTTTCCTGCCCGGATATGCAACAACTCTTTCTCGAGATGTGAAATGGTCATTTCCATTTTCTCCATGCAGTGGTCCAAAACAAATTGCGCTTCTTCGTGCATGATCATGTTTATTTCCAACTGTTAAGATCTTCCACAAATATATAAAAAAAACAAAAAAAACAAAAAATTCCGTGATAATGGCCGGTATTAAGCTTCCTGTCGCAGGGCCACAGGCAAAAACTCACCGGATTTCATACATGCACCACCGTGCCAATCGCTTCTCCCTTTATGATTTTCAGCAAATTACCCTTCTCATCCATATTGAAAACAACCAGCGGAAGGTTGTTTTCCCGGCACAATGCGGTGGCAGTCAAATCCATCACCTTGAGTCCCAACCGGTAAACTTCGTCAAACGTAATGGTTTCGTATCTTACGGCATCGGGAACTTTCTCGGGGTCAGCCGTATAGACGCCATCCACACGTGTTCCCTTGAGCATTACATCGGCTTCAATTTCGACTGCCCTCAGGGCGCTTGCCGTATCGGTAGTGAAATAGGGGTTGCCTGTCCCCCCCGCAATAATGGCCACGTTGCCGGTCTCCAGGGCTTCAACCGCCTTGTCTTTGGCATAATATTCCCCCACCGGTTCCATCCGGATAGATGTAAAGACCCGGGCTTTGGAGCCGCAGGCAGCCAGTGCCGACTGCAGGGCCAGGCTGTTGATAACTGTGGCGAGCATCCCCATCTGGTCGCCTTTTACCCGGTCAAACCCCTGGGTGGTACCACTCAATCCCCTGAAGATATTCCCTCCGCCAATGACTATTCCCACCTGGACTCCCAGGTTCACCACATCCCTTATTTCACAGGCATAGTCGTTCAACCTGCCGGGATCAATCCCGTATTGCCGGGATCCCATCAGGGATTCACCGCTAAGTTTCAGTAAAATACGTTTATAGGACGTCATAGCAAGGTCATATTTAAACAAAGATAAAAATGATTTACTTTAAAAAAAAAGGTTTTCCTGACTGGAAAACCTTTTTTGGAATATCGGATGTGTCCGGTTATGCTTCCAAAGCATAGCGTTCAAATCCGGTTACTAAAAGCGATTTGTCGTGCTGTCCGAGGTACTGCTTGACTGAGATTTTTCCATCCTTGACGAAGGTCTGCTCCAGCAATGCGGATTCCTGGAACCATTTCTGAACGGCGCCCTGGGCAATTTTATCCAGCATGGCTTCCGGTTTACCTTCCAGTCTGAATTTTTCCCTGGCAATTTCAAGTTCTTTTTCCACCACGTGTGATGGAACGGATTCGCGGTCGACAGCTACCGGATTCATGGCAGCCACCTGCATGGCGATGTCCTTGCCCAACTGGTGTTCGACACCGGTTTGGTTAAATCCGACGATGGTAGCCAGTTTATTTCCCGGGTGAATATAGGGAATCACGGTTTCCGCCTCAATTTTACCATAGAAGGACAAATCCAGTTTTTCGCCGATAATGCCGACCTGTTCGACAACCTGGTCCCCAATAGTACGACCATCGATCACTATATTTTTCAGGGCTTCAAGATTTTCGGGTTTGTGGGTAAGTGCTGCATCCAGAATCTGGGTGGTAAATTCCACAAACTTTTCATTCTTGGCCACGAAATCAGTTTCGCAGTTGAGTACCACAAGGGCACCGAATTTCTTATCCCCGGTGACTTTGGCAAGCACTGCACCTTCAGTGGCAAGGCGGTCGGCACGTTTACTGGCCACCAGTTTGCCCCTTTCACGGATGATTTCAACGGCACGGTCAAAATCACCATCTGCCTCAGTGAGTGCATTCTTGCAGTCCATCATTCCGGCGCCGGTTGATTTGCGCAGTTTTACGACATCTGCTGTTGTAAATGACATAGGAAATAATTTTGAGATAAATGAATTTGTTAATTGATCAACTGGTCAGCTTACTCCTTTTCCTGCTCTTCTTCTTCTTCGAGTTCTTCCTCGTCGTCGACTTCAGCTTCTTCTTCGTCGATTTCGAGTTCATCCACTTCTTCCAGTTCTTCGATTTCTTCAGGGATTTCAGGTTCTACCTCTCCAACCGATTCAACTTTACGAATGGTTTTGCGGGTTCTCCTTCTGCGGGGCTGTTCCTCTTCATCCCCCTCTGTATCGGATTCCACATCGTCTTTGTCACGCTCCACACGTCTCTCCTGCAAACCTTCGCGGATGGCATCCACCATGATACCAGTAATCAGCTGGATCGACTGAGAGGCATCGTCATTCGCCGGAATCACAAAGTCGATTCCATTGGGATCGGAATTGGTATCCACGATGGCAAAAACGGGTATACCCAAACGCTGGGCTTCACGCACTGCAATCTTTTCCTTCATCACATCCACCACAAAAAGGGCTGAGGGAAGGCGGGTAAGGTCGACAATACTTCCGAGGACCTTCTCCAATTTAGCCCGCTGACGGGTAATCTGGAGCTTTTCACGTTTCGAAAGTTTTTCCCAGCTGGTATCCTTGGTCATTTTGTCGATGGAAACCATCTTTTTAACCGCTTTACGGATAGTGGGAAAGTTGGTAAGCATTCCACCCGGCCAGCGCTCTGTCACATAAGGCATCTTCACAGATGAAACCAGTTCTGAAACGATGTCTTTGGCCTGTTTCTTGGTAGCCACAAACAACACTTTACGTCCCGATTTGGAAATCTGCTTGATGGCAGCGGCAGCCTCGTCAATCTTTACGACTGTTTTCTGGAGGTCAATGATGTGGATCCCGTTTTTTTCCATGAAGATGTAAGGCTGCATGTTCGGGTTCCATTTCCTTTTGAGATGGCCGAAATGTGATCCGGCATCCAACAATTGCTGAAAATCTGTTCTTGGCATCTGTTTACTTTTTTTTTGAAATCTTGCTTAAAAGCAACCCTTGAGTAGTCTCACCCCAGGTGAGAGTCTCAAAAGTTTTAGATCCCTGTAAATAATTATTTGAGAAAATATTAACGTTTTGAGAACTGGAATCTCTTCCTGGCTTTCGGACGACCTGGCTTCTTACGTTCCACTTCACGGGGATCACGGGTCAGAAAACCAGCCTGTTTCAGTTTGGGACGGTTTTCAGGATCAATCTTGATCAAAGCCCGGGAGATTCCGTGACGTACTGCTTCTGCCTGTCCTGAGAAACCACCACCATCGAGATTCACCTTTACATCATAGCTTTCCCGCACTCCTAAAAGGTTGAGCGATTGTGTGGCTACAAATTGAAGGATCTCCGTAGTAAAATAGTTATTCAGTTCACGGTCATTGATGGTGATATTCCCCTTGCCGGGAGTAACATAAACCCGGGCAACGGCACTCTTACGGCGACCTATGGTATTTACAACTTCCATGTTACTTATTTAATAGTATTTAAATCAATTAATACGGGTTTCTGAGCCTGATACTTATGTTCGGGTCCCACCACCACTTTCAGATTCTTGTATATGCTGCGGCCTAAACGATTTTTCGGCAACATCCCTTTGACAGCTTTTTCAACCAGCCGCTCGGGGTACTTAACCAAAATATCTTTCGGCGTTTGCCTGCGTTGTCCTCCGGGATATCCGGAATGACGTACATATTCCTTGTCGGTCATCTTGTCGCCTGTAAGCACAACCTTCTCTGCATTGACCACAATCACGTTGTCCCCGCAATCCACATGGGGCGTGAAATTCGTTTTGTGTTTTCCTCGCAGGATGCGCGCAACAGTGCTGGCCAGCCTCCCAAGCACCAGACCGGTAGCATCAATAACTACCCATTCTTTATTTACTGTGGCTTTATTGGCCGAAACAGTCTTAAAACTAAGTGTATCCACCTGAACGTTTTTTAATTTTTTAATTCTACACCTCAGCCCGAAAAACTCTATGAGAATAACCAACACCGCCAGGTTTGTTGATAACTTATTCTACAATTAAGTAAATCAGCACTTTAAACAATCACAAGGATGATAATAATCGGTTTGCAAAAGTATTTTCTTTTTTCAGAAATGCAAAATATTCATTCCTAAAAAATTGATTTTCTCCCACTAAGGTAATATTCACCCACTGCTGTTGAAATCATGCCCTACCGGGAAGGCCGGTTAACGCGAAATTTCATTACTTTTGCGGGCTACCACAGCTGATTAACTGAAAAATGGGGAAAAGCAAGCCGAAAAAACTGAAGGAGCGGATTTTCACCTCCTACCTGACTTCCATGGTAAGCATTACCCTGGTACTTTTCCTGTTGGGATTGTTGTTTCTGATCATCCTGAATGCCGGCAGGCTGTCGGAATATGTCAGGGAGAAAATAGGATTTACCCTGGTCCTTCGCGATGAATTGAAGGAAACCGACATTGAACGCCTTCAGAAGAACCTCACCGCCGAACCTTTTGTAAAATCTCTCCGCTACATCGACAAGGAAACTGCCGCCCTCGAACTTCAAAAAGAGCTGGGGGAAGACTTCACCGGATTTCTCGGGTACAATCCACTTTTTTCCTCCATTGAGATCAGGCTGTTTGCGCCTTACACCCACAGCGACAGCCTGGCACTCCTGGAAAAAGACCTGATGCAGCTTCCCCAGGTAAAAGAGGTTTTTTACCAGCGAAGCCTTGTATCCGTAATCAATGAAAATGTAAAAAAAATCAGCATTTTCCTGCTGATTTTCAGCGCTCTGATGCTTTTTGTCTTCAGCGCTCTGATCAACAACACCATCCGGATCAGTATCTATTCACAGCGTTTTATCATCAACAACATGATGCTGGTGGGAGCCACCCGCAGTTTTGTCAGAAAGCCCTTTATCCGGAAAAGTATCCTTTACGGAATCTACGGTGCAGTGCTCTCCTGTCTGTTGCTGGGAGCATTTATGTTTACCTATAAAAAGGAGCTCAGCGGTGTGATCGACACCCACGATTTCAGGATTATGGGCACTGTATTTCTCGCGGTCCTGTTCCTGGGGATTCTGCTGTCGTGGCTCTCCACACGCATCGCCGTGAACCGTTTTTTGAAAATGAAATTTGACGAATTGTTCTATTAGCTTCAAATAAATTATCTTTGACCTTCAAAATGAGGAAACACATGGACAAACCGCTCAAAGAGAATACCGGCAATCCCCGATTCGCCCTGGGTCCGGAAAATTATAAGTTAATGGCAATCGGATTCGTCGTCATCATCATCGGATTCATCCTCATGGCAGGAGGAAGAAGCGAGGACCCTGCCGTTTTCAATCCCGAAATTTTCAGCTTCCGCAGAATTACCCTGGCTCCCCTGATCCTCCTTTTTGGATTCCTCTTTGAGATTTATGCCATCATGAAGAAATCCAGATAGAGAAATTTCCACCTGCTGCCACATGACTTCATTCGAGGCTTTACTCCTGGGTTTGCTCCAGGGATTCACTGAATTTCTGCCTGTCAGTTCCAGTGGCCATCTTGAACTGGGAAACCATATCCTTCATATCACCGGTGGGGAAAACCTCACTTTTTCCCTCACCGTACATGCCGCCACGGTTCTGAGCACGATCATCGTTTTCAGGAAAGATTTGCAAAACCTCTTTGTTAACGGGATTAAATTCCGGAACAATGCGGAAACCCGTTACATCCTCAAACTCCTTTTTTCCGCAATCCCGATTGCAATCGTCGGAATCTTCTTCAAAGAAAAAGTTGAGTCGTTTTTCACAGGAAACTTGCTCCTGGTCGGGACATGCCTTCTGGGAACCGCCTTGTTGCTGACTTTTGCCCATTTTAAAAAAGAAAATCCCGCCAAAGAGATTTCATGGTCCCACAGTTTCCTGATCGGCATGGCCCAGGCTCTGGCAGTTTTGCCCGGGCTTTCACGAAGCGGTTCTACCATCGCCACTGGACTGATCCTTGGAAACGACAGGAAAGAAACGGCACGCTTCTCCTTCCTCATGGTACTGATCCCCATACTGGGAGCCAATCTCCTGGACATAATCCACGGCCAAATCAGCCGCGACATAGGCATCCTTCCCCTCCTGATTGGTTTTGTGGCTGCCTTTTTATCAGGGTTACTCGCCTGTAAATGGATGATCAGGATGGTGAGCAGCGGAAAACTGATTTATTTCGCACTCTATTGTCTTTTTATTGGCCTTATTGCTATCTTTGCCGCCTGAAAATCAAGGTTCAGATTAATTTTTCCGTATAGATTCCTGTTGATGGCTACTTCCGAAGGGGTTTACGATTTTATCAATGGTGAAATATTGTTGTTTGACAAGCCGCTTGGGTGGACTTCCTTTGACCTGGTAAACAAGGTCAGAAGTTTCCTTTGCAGGGAACTGAAGATCAAAAAGCTGAAGGTCGGGCACGCCGGGACCCTTGATCCTTTGGCCACCGGGCTGATGATCATTTGCACGGGAAAAGCAACCAAACAGGTAGAACGGTTGCAGTCGGAGGGGAAAGAGTACCTGGCCACCCTGAAACTGGGAGCGACCACCCCCTCTTTTGACCTTGAAACGGAAGAAGACAGGCAATACCCTGCCGGTCACATTACACCTGACCGGTTAGAAGCGGTACTGCAACAGTTTACAGGAACATTGCAACAGCTTCCCCCCCTCTTTTCAGCAGTTAAAATCAACGGGAAAAGAGCTTACGAACATGCGCGCAGGGGAACAGATCCTGTTTTGACGGAAAAAACTGTGGTGATCCACAATATCGAATTGGTTTCATTTGAAATGCCGCAACTGGAATTAAGCGTCAGTTGCAGTAAAGGGACCTATATCAGGGCATTGGCACGTGACATTGGTACTGCATTGGATTCGGGTGCATATTTAACTGCCCTCAGGCGTACCCGAAGCGGCGATTTTTACGTACAAAAGGCATTTACTTTTGAAACCTTCAGGGAGAAATTCCCGTCTATGGTGATTAATAGTATTTAACAGTAATTCTGCACAGGCTATGGCTGAAATGAAATTGTCAAAATTCAAGTATCGTCTTCCCGACGAGCAGATTGCACTTCACCCCTCAGAAAACCGGGATGAGTCGAAATTAATGGTGCTTGACCGCCGTAATGGATCTATTGAGCACCGGCAATTTAAGGATGTGCTCGATTATTTTGACGACGATGATGTTCTTATATTCAACGACACCAAGGTTTTCCCGGCCCGTTTATACGGAAACAAGGAAAAAACAGGCGCAGAAATCGAAGTTTTTCTGCTCCGTGAGTTAAACCGGGAGCAGCGGTTGTGGGACGTGCTGGTTGATCCGGCCCGCAAAATCAGAATCGGGAATAAACTCTATTTCGGGGAAGATGACCTTCTGGTTGCTGAGGTTATTGACAACACCACTTCAAGAGGACGGACCCTGAGGTTCCTCTTTGACGGAAATTATGACGAATTCAAGAAAACCCTTTACGGCCTCGGAGAGACTCCCCTGCCCAGATTCATCAACCGTCCGGTACTTCCCGAAGACAAAGAAAGATACCAAACCATTTTTGCCAGAAACGAAGGAGCAGTGGCAGCCCCCACGGCAGGACTTCATTTCAGCCGCGAGCTGATGAAACGGCTTGAAATCAAAGGGGTCAAATTTTCTTACATCACCCTCCACGCGGGATTGGGAAATTTCAGGAGTGTGGATGTGGAAGATCTCACCAAACACAAAATGGATTCCGAACAGATCTGGATCTATGAGGAAACCTGCAACGCCATCAACCAGGCAAAAGCTGATCATAAAAATGTGTGCGCCGTCGGGACCACCGTGATGCGTACCATTGAGAGCTCTGTTTCCACCGACGGTTTCCTGAAACCCTTCGAAGGCTGGACCAATAAATTCATCTTTCCGCCCTACGAATTCAGTGTAGCCAACCGGATGATCACCAATTTCCATCTCCCGTTGTCAACCCTGCTCATGATGGTTGCCGCATTTGCCGGTTACGACCATCTGATGACTGCCTACCATGAGGCAATAGAAAAAGGATACCGATTCGGCACTTACGGCGATGCCATGCTGATCATCTGAGCCGGCACTTACCCCCGATGAACAGGAAAACAACCCCGTCAACCGTGAAATGCCTGGTATGCGGATCCCCGGATCTCCGGGAGGAGTTCAGGTGTACTGATCATTATGTCACAGGCGAGCACTTCCCGCTGTTCGGTTGTCCACAATGTGGCTTCAGGTTCACAGCTTCACCGCCACCTGAAGAGGAGATGGAGCGGTATTACCAATCACAGGAGTACATTTCCCACAGCGATACCTCCAAAGGAGTGGTGAGCCGGGTATACCATCTGGCAAGAAACTTTATGGTTTCCCGCAAGGCGGATATAGTCCGCAAAAGTGCCGCCATTCAGAGCGGTTCCCTCCTCGATATCGGGGCAGGGACCGGCTTTTTCCTGCATCACATGCAGACCGGGGGATGGCAGGTAACCGGAACGGAAGCAAACCCTGCGGCACGCGGAGTGGCAGAGACAGTGCGCGGATTGCACCTCCTGCCTGCAGGGGAACTTTTCTCACTGCCTGCACATACTTTCGACGTCATCACCTTGTGGCACGTACTGGAACATCTTCACGATCCCGGAAAATACTGGCAGGAATTCACCCGGCTTCTCCGGCCCGGGGGAACCCTGGTCATCGCACTTCCCAATCCCAGCTCATGGGACGCCATCCATTACCGCGAATTCTGGGCTGCCTGGGATACCCCGCGGCACCTGTGGCACTTTACCCCCGACAACCTGGAAATGCTTGCCGGTCAATACCGGTTCCGACTGGAAAGAATCGTCCGGATGCCCTTCGACAGTTTTTACGTTTCTATCCTGAGTGAAAAATATATGAAATCATCATTCCCTCTTCTCCGGGGAGTCTGGAACGGGAAACGCTCGTGGTGGAAGGCCCTGTGGGATAAAAAAAGGTGCAGCTCACTGATCTACATCCTGAAACCTGAATAACTTATCATAAAAAAACCCGGCTTGCATGCCGGGTTTTTTTATGATTGTTGAAGAATAGGCTTATGCCTGGGCTTTGGCCAGCTTCTTTTCTGCTCTTCTTTTGGTTTCATAAACTATCGGAGTAGCCACAAAGATGGAAGAATAGGTACCGATTCCAATGCCGACCAGCAAGGCGAAAATAAATCCGCGGATACTGGCTCCTCCGAAAAGGAAGATCGCGATGATCACCACCAGGGTTGAAAGCGAGGTACTGAAAGTACGGCGCAGGGTGCTGTTCATGGCGTGATTCATATTGGTCTTTTCATCCCGTTTCGGGTAGAGGTGCATATACTCCCTGATACGGTCAAACACGATCACGGTATCGTTGATCGAATACCCGATCACCGTAAGAATGGCAGCGATGAAGGCCTGGTCAATCTCCAGCGAGAATGGAAGGATTCCATGAAACATGGAGAAGAATCCCAGGGTAATAATCGTATCGTGAGCCAGGGAAATCACACCTCCCAGACCGTACTGCCAGTTGTTGAAACGAACCAGAATGTACAGGAAGATGGCTGCAAGCGCAAAGATAATGGCAATGGCGGCATCCCTCTTGATGTCGTCCGAAATGTTGGGTCCCACCTTTTGGGAACTCATCCGGTAATCCGTTACAAACTGCTCATAACTGACGTCTTTCAGAAATCCGCCATCGGTCAATCCTTTGTGAAGCAACTGTTCCACTTCGTTGTCGACATTTTCGCTCATGTCATCCACCTTGTATTTGGTGGTGATGCGCACCTGGTTATTGGCGCCGAAAGTCTTCACTTCAGGAGCAGAGCTATACACAGCGGCAAGGGCTTTCTGCACATCGGCCACCTTGACATCCTCCGTAAAACGCACCGTATAGGTCCGTCCTCCCTGAAAATCAATACCCAGGTTAAACCCGCGCACCACAAAGGAAAGGAGGGAGATTGTGATCAGGAATCCCGAAATGTAATAGGCATACCGGCGGTTTTCAATGAATTTGATTTTGGTATTGCGCAGCCAGTTGCTGGTGAGCTTTGCAGTGAAGGTAATGTTTTTGTTCCGTTTCAGCTGCCATTCGAAGAGAATCCTGGTGATGAAAATGGCGGTGAAGAGGGAGGTAAGAATACCAATGATCAGCGTAGTGGCAAAACCCTTGATAGGACCTGAACCAAAGATGTAAAGTACGATACCTGTCAGAAGAGTGGTCACCTGGCCGTCGATAATGGCGGAGTAGGCATTTTTATACCCGTCGGTGATGGCCAGTTTCAGGCCTTTACCGGCCCAGATCTCTTCCTGTACCCGCTCAAAGATCAGCACGTTGGCGTCCACAGCCATACCCATGGTGAGCACAATACCGGCAATACCGGGAAGGGTGAGCACAGCCCCCAGGGAAGCCAGCACCCCGATCAGGAAGAAAACGTTGACCAAGAGGGCAATGTTGGCTGCCAATCCGGCCTTGCGGCTGTAGAAGAAAAGCATGTATAAGAGCACCAGGAGAAAGGCAATTCCAAAGGAGGCAAATCCTGAATTGATGGCCTCTTTTCCCAGTGACGGACCTACGATATCTTCCTGCATGATCCGTGCAGGGGCCGGCATCTTCCCTGATTTGAGGATGTTGGCAAGGTCAGTGGCTTCTTCCACACTTTCCAGACCGGTGATGCTGGAACGTCCGCCGGTAATCTCATTCTGTACCGTCGGGAATGACCGGACATATCCGTCAAGCACGATGGCAATGGATTTCTGCTGGTTTTCCTTGGTCATACGTGCCCAGGTTTTGGCACCTTCGCTGTTCATTGACATGGATACTTCGGGACGTCCTCCCATCTGGTCATAATCCTGGCGTGCATCGGTGATCACATCACCGGTCAGCGGTGCTTTGCCATCGCGGGAGGTCGATTTAAGGGCAATCAGCCTGAAATAGCTGTCTTCTTCGTCCACTGCGTTTGCCGTCCAGCGGAACATCATATTCCTGGGGAAAATATTCCTTACCTGCTCCATGGCGAGGTAGTCATTGACTTCGGCAGTATCTTTTGCATGGGCAGTTCCAACCACCGGACCGGGAAAGAGGTTCCCCGTCTGATCGGTACTGGGTGTCAACACTGCAAAGAGCGGATACTCTTTTCTGAAGTTTTCGAGGTCGGCGGGAGTGGCATCCTCAGCAGTGGCCGCGGTATCGTTTTTCAGTTCTTCCAGCAGGGATGCAGTCTGTGCACTGTCGGCAACCGCCTGGGCGCCTTCCGTGACCGTTTCGGCAACAGCCTCTGCAGCGACTGTGGTATCGGCCTGAACTTGTGCACTGTTCATACTTTTCAGCCGCTGGTTGGCTTCCAGCATATAAGGATAAACCTCCTGGTTTTCATAGGTTTCCCAGAACTCAAGCTGGGCAGTCCCCTGCAGAAGTTTACGGACCCTTTCAGGGTTGTCAATCCCCGGTAGTTCCACTAAAATCCGGCCACGTGTCTGCAGTTGCTGAATGTTGGGCTGAGCCACCCCAAAACGGTCAATACGGGTGCGAAGCACATTGAAGGAGTTGTCAATGGCTGCATCAGTCTCTTCACGGATCACTTTCAGCACATCTTCATTGGAAGAATCAAATTTGACGCGGTCTTTAAGTTCCAGTGTATTGAAGACAGCAGCCAGCCTGGCATTGGGGTCGATTTGTTCAAAAGCCTGACCGAACAGGGTGACGAAATCCTGTGTGCTGTTGCGCTGCAACTCCACCGCCTTTGCCAGCGCGGCATTGAAGGTGGAATCGTTGTTGTAGTTCGACATTGCCCTGATGACGTCAACTACCGATACTTCAAGGGTTACGTTCATCCCGCCTTTCAGGTCAAGACCCAGGTTCATCTCCAGTTCCTTGACATCCTTGTAGGTGAATTTTTTCAACCCCATAAAATTATAAACATCCACTCCTGAAATGGAGTCGAGATACGCATACTCCCTGGCACTGTTGCCCTGGGCAAATTCTTTTGC
>CAYYJE010000081.1:0-13624 GCA_964472165.1 uncultured Prolixibacteraceae bacterium
ATATGAAAGAACTGGTAAAAGAAAAATGGATTTTTTTGCATTAAGGAAATTAACTTTGGCCTTGGTCTGTTTCATAAAAAAATGACGCAAATACACCTTTACAAGTCAATGAGCAAGCATGTAAAAAAATAGTCATTTGATACTAAAGCCAATTATTTTGCATAATAACGTTAAATATAACGTATATTTGCAATATGATTATATTGGATTTCCTGGATAAGGTGAAAAAATTAGGAATATTTTCCATTGCCGATATAGAAATTTTATTTCCGGATATGGATAAAAGAAGGCTTTTTGAATGGAAGAGAAAGGGCTATATCCTTAAAATCAGAAATGAGTGGTACTGCCTGCCTGAATTTCTTGAAGAACCTTATAGTTCCTGGATTATCGCTAACCTGGTCCATAATCCCTCTTATATCAGCCTTGAATCGGCGCTGAATTATTATAACCTGATTCCTGAAGGAGTTTACATGGCAACTTCTGTTACCACAAAAAGGCCCATTCGGATTGAAATGGCAGGTCATAATTATTCCTATTCATGTATCAGGACAGATTTATTTTTCGGATATAACTTAATCGAAGTAACCAGTTACAAAAGAAAGATCAGGATAGCTGATTTTGAAAAGACAATTTTGGATTTCTTTTACTTTCGTTCCGGTTACAATACAATCAGGACAATTTCGGAATTGAGATTTAATGAGCCGGTATTAAGGGAAAATCTGAATACTGACAGGTTATTCCGTTATCTGGATGATTTCAATAATGATGAACTGAAATCGAGAGTGGACAAAATGCTTAAAATATTTTTTAATGCTTAACCTCAATGAAATTCGAAAAGAATTTGATGCCGGTTTCACCGGGATCAATGCTTTCAGGTCAATGATAAAGGAATATTTACAGTGCAAAACCCTCGAATTCATTTTTCAGAGCCCCTTTAAGGACAAATTGATTTTTCTTGGAGGAACAAAGCTGAGGCTGTTCAATAATTTCAGAAGATTCTCGGAAGATCTGGATTTTGATATAACAGGTGGATACAACAGCAATGACCACCTTGTATTGTGCGAATATCTGGAA
The DNA here is from genome assembly GCA_964472165.1 of uncultured Prolixibacteraceae bacterium. GTDB lineage: Bacteria > Bacteroidota > Bacteroidia > Bacteroidales > Prolixibacteraceae > UBA1413. The sequence continues at coordinate 1,075 of CAYYJE010000081.1, forward strand.
AAGGAATTCAGAAAACAGAACATTAAAGCAGAAATTGATCAGGAGAAGCAAATAAAGGAAGTTGACGTTCAAACGCGGTATATCAATTTCCCGGATATTATGGAACGTGCCGGTTTTAAGGATGTTCCCGGGAAGAAATTTTTCTTGAAGATTGATGCGCAACAACATCATTACGGATCATACTCCTACGAACCTGAGACAAAGATTTTAAACCGGTTTGATGTATTTACACTTGTTAAATGTGCTCCCGACAGCATGATACTTGCGACAAAGCTTTGCTCCATCCTGGAGAGGTCAAAAGGCCGTGACTTTTATGATATTGTTGAATTGGTAAAAACTACTAAACCTGATATTGATTATATCTCAAAACGTTTGGAGTTTGGTCGTTTAAAAGTCAAATATACTGGCCCGGATTCATATATAGAATTGGTACGGCCTGTACTCCTGACTGTTGACTGGAAGGATAAAACCAGGGAAATAGAAAAATTTCTGTTTATTCCCGATGAAGCAAAAAAAGTTGAGATGTTTCCTGAGTATGCCACGGAGGAGTCAATTACCAGGTGGCTGGAAAAATAAATTATCACAAGTTTGAAATCACGGTACCGCATAACATGGAAAACTATCCCAGAATAGTCATTACCTCACTTTCGTTCAAGCTGGAAGGTTTGATCCTTTTCCTTTCGCCATCAGTAAGTTGTCTTTTTTTTTAACTCGTTGATAAATAACTTGTTAAAATCATAAATATGACAGAAAATTTCGATAAGTTTGTTTTCATAATTTTCCATGGATTCTTCCTTTTGGATTATTAGCGTAACTAATTTAGGAAGAAACTTTTTTTTGTTATATGTCAGAATATCAAATAGTTGTTAACAACACTAAGATTAAAATGTTGATAACTAATGTGTTAAACAAAATGCTTGTATCGAACTCACGTTACAGTAATATGATGAAGTATCTCTTTGCCTTCTTTTGCTTTCTCCTTTTGGCCGTGACTGGCTGCAACAGTTCAAGAAACACAATTGCCGAAAAAGAATCACCCTTCCATATCGCTGCATCTCCCGATCTCCAGGTTACCTGGAAGGGCGAAAAGCTGATCATGGGCGACTCACTCTCCTGGATTGTCGGGAAGGGGGTGGGTAAACACGCCGAAACATACCAAATGGAAGAGAAAGGCGGATGGGAAATAACCAACGTGTGGCATGAACATTTTGTGCTGCCTTACCGGCGGGAGGTGGGGTTGTCGCCCAACGGGAAAAAGGTGGAATTAACCATCCAAGCCCATCAGGACGCGCTGATGGATAGCTTCCCAACGCCTCTTGTCACCTACAAGTTACTGCTCCCGGCATTGCTTTTCACGGGGGCAACGTGGGATGCCTTCGTGGGGCGTTCGCAAGACGGAAGCTGGCGAAGCGGAAAGCTCGTGGCGGATACGCGGGATGGGCTGATTGTCAACGGGGCGCGTTGGATAACCTTTAACACAACAAAAGGGTCGGTAACGTTCGATTTTAACCCTCACGGCGTACCCACCTATTACGTGGGCGGGATGAACACGATGGCGGTGCAGTGGACCTTAACCAGGCAAGGGGATCAACTGGAGTTATCGATCTCAACACCCGCCACCAACTACGGGGGAGATTTAACCTCGAAGGTAACCATTTTCGAGGGCGGCAAGGAGGATTACCTAAAACATCACGCGGTTACCCGCTACCACTATTTCTCGGAGATTCCCCCTGAAAGGTTGTACTGCTTTAACGAGACTGCCGGGGAGCAGTTTACCACCGCTCTCGTGGAAGCCCCAACCCCCGAAAAAGGATACGGCTGGGCAGATCCCGACAGAGTACAACTGTCGGGGAACAGGCTGCCCGGCGCGTTGTACGCATCCTGCCACTCTACCGGGCCAAATAGTTTCACAACGTATGGACTGCGACCGGGCCTCTACCTGGTTACCCTCCGTGCCAGCGCACTGGAAGGTGACAAAGGGCCGTTCGACGTTTCGCTGAATGGTGAGGTGGTGTATGAAAAGGTGAAGGTGGATAAAGGGACGGTCGCGAACATGACCTTCGTGAGATGGATTGAAGGTGGCAAAGCAGACATACAGTTTTCGGGCGATTGGGCGGTCAGCGTCATCGGGTTTCAACTGTTCATGCACAGCGAGGAGGATTTTCAGTTCAGGCGGGGCAACTGGATCAAGGAGGATGGGTATTGCCCGGGGGTGTTGTTCGCCAACTATTACGACACGCCGCCCAGGTATGGGAAATCGATCACCTACTCGCCGCTCGCGGGAGAGATTGATGAGATCAGCGACATCCCAGAGCTGCCCGAGCTGGAGGAGGCTTTACCCGACCAACAGGCAGACGGGTTGGCGTGGCGCTTTAAAAGCCCTCTCGGGACGATGGGGTCGGATAATTGGGGTACCTTTAACGACTTTAACACGCCCGAAAAAATAGAAAAGCGCCTGAAACAGGTTAAAGAGGGAGGGATTAGCGCCATCATTTTAAATGGCTTCTTATCACGTCACACCTATGCCACCCACTTAGATCGGGTGGAAAAGAACATCAGGGAGATCGTAAAAAAAGCGCATCAGCTCGACATGAAGATCATCGATCACCAGGACTTAACCATACTGTGGAATGCCGATATGGGTTTTCGCTTTCTCGCTGCCAATCCCGGTTATTTACAGCACGGCCAAAACAATGGCCTTCCTACCTGGGGGTTATGTCCGGTGAATCCCGATTTTAAATATGGGTACTTCTTCCCCTATATATCCGGGCACCTTAAAAACACACGCGTTGACGGGTTTATGCTCGATGAGACCTGCTTCCACTTCGAGAACTTTTGCAATTGCAGCCATTGTCGGGAGGCCTATCACCAGGCCACGGGGTTAACCCTGCCCGATAACGAGGGCAGTCCATTGCTGAAAAACAGGAGGTCTAAATTGTGGAAATCGTGGATCGAGTGGCGTAAGCACGCCGTGGCCCAATGGAGGATTGACCTCAGCCGGTTAACGCACCAGATAAACCCCTCCTTTTCCAATGTAGAATATTACTCCGAAGGGGGATTCTTAACGAACTACGCTTCATACGGACAAGGGGGGGATTTGCCGTTGAGCGCGAAGTCGAAAGATTTTCTCGGCACGGAGATCATGAGCCGGGACGTCTGGGATGATTACCGCTACAACTTCACCAGTAGAAACATGTACAACAGCCTACGAGAAACCTACGGGTCGCCAATCTTCGGGTTGGTATATCCCGATGGCGTATTGAATTACGCGATTTTCGGGTGGGCATGCAACAACATGTTTGGACAGGTAACCTGGTCGTTTAGCAGTTTTATCGACGACGAGATGATGAACAGGTACACCTCCTGGCCCGAAAACATGAACAACAGGACATCCGTACCCTTCACTGATGTCGCCATCATTTTTTCACGCTCTACCCGGGATTGGTCGGTAAAAAACATGGCCGATTACCCGAAGGAGATCATGGGCACTGGGCAGTTTTTGTCCGAAAGGAACATGCAACACACCTTTATACTGGATGACGCGCTCACTGCCGGGTTCGATTTGTCGAGATACCGGGTGCTGCTTGCCCCGGGCATGGATTGCCTATCCACGGAACAGGAGGAGCTGTTGACGCGGTTTGTCTTTAACGGGGGAACCCTGTTCCTGTCTGGGGAAGCAGGCACGCTGGACCCCTATGGCGACCCGCGCGCGACCCGGGCGTTTCACCAGATCCTTACCGACGATAAGCTGTTGGAAGCCGCCCAGACCTATTTCGTGACCACACCCCACGGCAAAGGGAGGATAGTGTACGCGTCAAAAAAACACGCGATAAACGAATATGCCACCTCAATCAGAGATTCTCGCATGGTGTACACTTTTTCTCCCGATCCGGCCATCACGTTAATCAACGAAAAAATACTATCCGATGTTATCGGTGAAAGCCAATTCAAATCGATTTCCATCCCCGCCAAAGTGTTTGTAACGGTGTACCAGGACGTGGAAACCGGTGCGACGATGGTGCACCTGTTGAATGCAACGGGAATAACGGCTAAGCATGGTGATGCCTTACCCACTCCCAATCCGACCTGGACACCGGTTGAGGAAGAAATCACCTTTGAGATAGCCCTTCCCTCCCTCTCGAAGGCTTACTACACCTCACCCGACAGCGAGGGGCATAAAGCCGTTAACTGGGGAAAAACAGGCGAAAACAGCTTTACCATCACTGTTCCCAGGGGAACCCTGGAGAAGTACGGCATCGTCTACTTGCAACTTTAGAAGTTCCTGTTGTGGCAGCCCTGGCTCTCTTGCGTTAAATTGCGTTATTTGAGTAAAAAGATTCGCAAAATAAGCCATTGTATTTAGGCAATTTCATATACTTTGCAGTGTGCATCATGTTGATTGTTGCGTTATAATGTGAAAAAAGCAGGACTTTTTTTTAAAAAAAGTCGGTCGGGATTAAAGGGAACGGGTTCATATTATCATGAAAGTACTGAAAGAGACAACTTGGACAGGCATCCTGTTTTTACTGATGCTTCTGCCCGTTAACGAAAAAAACAATTTAAACAAGAAAGAAAAATGAAAAGAAAAGAAATCAGTCGCCGAAGTTTTATCGGCACGGTAGCGGCCGCCACCACGGGGATGGTCGCCGCTTCGGGAAGGACCCCCATCTTCGCGAAATCTCCAGACACGTCCGGCTCGCTAGCCCTGTTGGGAGGAACACCCGTGAGGGGGAAAGACAAACAGTGGCTACTTTGGCCACAATGGGATTCCGAAAAATTCGACCCCAGGATGAACGAGGTGATGGCTAAGCGCGTTTGGTCGCGCAGCGGCAAGGTGACCGAATTTGAAAAGAAGTGGGCTGAGATGAACGGGTCGAAGTATTGCCTTACCACGGTGAATGGGACGAACGCTTTAAGTGCCGCCTGGATGCAATCTGACATCGGTCCCGGCGACGAGGTGATCTGCTCTCCGTACACCTTCAGCGCCTCCATCTTCGGGATCCTTTATAAGGGTGCCATGCCGGTTTGGGCAGACATCGACCCCAAAACCTTTCAGGTAGACCCCGGGAAAATCAGGGAGAAAATCACGCCACGCACCAAGGGCATCCTACCGGTTCATATATGCGGGTACCCCTCAGATATGCCGGAGATCATGAGGATCGCCAAAGAGCACAACCTGTTCGTGGTTGAGGATGCTTGCCAGGCTCACCTCGCGAAGATCGACGGGAAAAGGGTAGGAACGTTTGGCAACGCCGGCTGCTTCAGCTTCCAGGCCTCCAAGAACCTTCCCATTGGCGAGGGAGGGGGCATCTTGACCGATAACACCGAGTACTATGACCGCCTCTACTCATACCACAACTTCGGGTACGCGTCGGGCTCGGTATCAGGGCAAATCAGCTCTATCTCGGCCCTTATTTTGGCCAATAAGATCAGGATGGCGGAGTACCAGGCCGTCATAGGGCTATGCCAAATGGAGAAGCTTGAAGAGCAACACAAGATTAGGAACGAGAACGGGGCGTACCTGAACGAAAAGCTCGTGGCGTACCCCGGCATCACCCCCGTGAAACTGCACAAAGGGGCTACCGAGGCATCGTATTACATCTACGCGATGGTATACAACGAGGACAAGATGGAAGGAGTTTCTCGCGAGAAATTCATCAAGGCACTTAACGCCGAGGGGATTCCGATGGGACCTGGGTACCCGAACGATCCACTGTACGGTCAGCCCATGATTAACGAGGTGTTCAAGTCTGACATCTACCAGAAGTTTTACAGCACCGAAGAGCTGGACTTAGAAGCCTACAAGCGCAGGAACCACTGCCCGGAATTAATCAAGACCTATAATTCTGCGCTCTGGATGTGGAACGGTGGGGTTATGCTCGGGACGAAATCAGATATGGACGACATCATCAACGCGGTCGATAAAATCCACAATAACATCGCGAAGCTCAAGTAGCCCAGGAATCGAAACCTATTCAGCCATCTTACCATGGTACGATCCGGCGCGCCTGAAGCGTGTGGGAGAAACGATCAAGGATTGTCGTCCCGACGAAAACCCGGTTCAGGAAATGCCAGCCAAACGGCAATGCTTTGCCCCGTACCCGGTAAACGATGTCAATAAGAATTCCATTTTAAACGGGTGAAGTAGAATTAACAAACAGTTCAAATAGCGTGTGTCGGGTATTGAAAAAGAATCTTCTCAGCCAAGCCCTGGCATACGCTATTATGAACTCTTTTTGGGGTGGTCAGTTTGCTCCGCCGATGATTGGTTTCCCTGACCGTTTTTTCCAGACAATATGATAATTCTGCATATTCGATCTTACACTACTATTTCGTATATTTGGTATTATCATGAACTGCGTAAAATCAGATTATGAACCTTGCACTCACAAGTGACAATGAGTTCATCCAAAAACTTACCGAAATAGTTGAGGCAAACCTGGGGGATGAAAAATTTGGGGTGAAGGAACTTGCAAAATTGGCAGGGATTACCCAATCTTCCATCAGTCACAGGCTGAACCGGATTTCCGGTAGATCGTTGAGCCAATTCATCATGGAGGTACGTCTCCGTCAGGCGATGGAAATACTCAGCAAAGGTGACATAACTGCTGCTGAAGTAGCTTATAAAGTTGGATTCGGCAGCGCTACCTATTTCCATAAATGTTTCCGTGAACACTATGGATTTCCTCCCGGTGAAGTCAAGAAAAGAGGTGCTTTGTTTACAGAACCGGACAATGCCGGACCTGATGCAGAGAAAATTACACCCATCGGAGTAAAGAACAAACCATCATTTCGCAGAAAGATCCTGATCGCCTTATTTGCTCTTTCCGCAGTTGCACTGTTGGCTTTTCTGGGTTTCCTTGCATTTTTCAATGAGCCGGGTAAGAATTCCGGCCATGCAGACCAAAAAATATCCATGGCTGTACTGCCCTTTACAAACCTGAGCGAGTCACCTGAAAACAGGTATTTTGCCGATGGGGTCATGGAAGATATCCTCAGCAGCCTGAACCGGATCAGTTCTATCAGTGTAACTTCCAGGACTTCGGTTGAACAGTACCGTCAATCGACCAAAGGCGTTCTAGATATTGCAAGGGAATTGGGTGTCAGGTACATTCTTGAAGGGAGTGTACAAAGGGATAGTGACAAAGTAAGGATCAGGGTGCAATTGATTGATGCCCGCCGCGACCGGCATATTCTGTCTGAAACGTACGACCGGGAGTTGGATGACATTTTCTTTATTCAAAGCAATATTGCCATCCAGGTTGCCAACAAGCTGGAGGCAGCTCTTTCACCGGAAGAAACCAAACAGATAGAAGAAAGTCCTACCAGAAATGCGGAAGCCTACTCCCTTTATTTAAAAGGGCGTCATTTCTGGTATAAACGGACCAGGGAAGGATTCGAAAAAAGCATTGAATTTTTTGCAAAAGCCGTTGAGACCGATCCCGGTTACGCCCTGGCCTGGGCAGGATTGGGTGACGGTTATTTTTACATCTCGTGGTGGAATTGGTATGATCCCGGGAGAAATGAAGGATATGAAATGGCACGGAAATGTGCCCTTAAAGCGCTTGAACTGGATAATAGCCTGTCGGAAGCCCATGTTGTGATGGGCAATATTTATTTCTGGCATGAATGGAACTGGCAGGAAGCTGAAAATGAACTGTCACTGGCTGTTAAACTGAATCCGGATTACTATATGGCGCACTGGGTATTTGCCGAATTGCTGGATGTTCTTGGCAAGCGCCGGGAAGCCCGTTCCCACATTAACCGCGCTCTCGAACTGGATCCCGTCTTTTACTTTCCATACAGTACAAGTGGTATGCTTTATTACAACGATGGTAATTTTAAGAAGACGGTTGAGGAAGAAAAGAAAGCCCTCGAATTGAATCCGGATTATATTGAACCATATGATCGTATCTGGAAAAGTTATTTTCATATGGACAGTATAACCCGGGCCATACAAAACCTGCAATTGCTCACCCATTCGATTGATGTAAGATATAAAACGAACATGGATTCCGGTGATTCCATAAATTTTTATTTTGAGGAGAATGGGATGACCGGCGTCCTTCAATGGTTAAGCAGCTATTTCTATTATAAGAGAAGTCCTGCGATATTAATCATGTCAGGACAGAAGGAGAAGGCGCTGAAGTTGATGGAGAAGCAATTAGAAATGCATGATCGCGATCTGGTCAGAATAATTTCAGTTTATGATTATAAATATCTCCGTTCTGAGCCCCGGTATCTGGAGATCGTCAGAAAGATGGGATTAATGGATTATTACACTAAAGCCCTGGCTTCGGGAGAATTGCCTCAATAGTTCAATTACCAACCAATTACATCCTTTTTTTCAGCCGGATTAAAAATTTCAATCTGCTTTAAAAAAACATAAGTTTTCGCTGAAAAATTTCAACAAACCTTTAAAAATCTTCAACTTTCAGCGCAGAAATTTCTATGTACCCCCCATCCGTTTTCCCGAAATTTATGTAAGGATTGAATGAATCATCCTTATTGTCAAACTTTAAACTTTAATAACATGAAAACACTGATCAGATTTTTGTTCATGGCAGCTTTCACAAGTCTGCTGTTTGCCTGCAGCGAGCAGGAGATGGGAGTCGATGGACTGGATGAATCCGGATTGAAAGCCGCATCTTCTCCGGCCATGTTTGTGGTGAATCCCGGAGGAGGCGATGATACCCCGGCTATCCTTCAGGCATTTGAAAATGCCAAAGCGGCCGGACCTGGTTCGGTGGTGCAACTGGTGGAAGGAACTTATCACCTCAATTTCATTGAAATACGTGAGTTCTTCGGCACTTTCAGAGGCGCCGGCATAGGGGTAACGGTTATTACACCTTGTGCTGAACTGGATGATGATCCACTCATCAGCCAAAATCTCACTGTAGAATTGATCCGTTTTGTCGGGGGTGATGTGCTCGTTCAGTCTATGACATTCACAACGCCTCCGGGAGAATTGAATCCGGGAAGTGTGATCAGGGTAAACGGACTGCTGGCCTTTTCTTCCATCACTGCTCAATACACTTCAGAAAATGAGTACATCCGTGCCGTTGCCGACAATCTGGAGTTTACAGGACACAAGGAAAACACAGTCAACGGACTTGTCGCTTCATCCGCATTCCTTTATACCATTCCCGGAGGTGTTCCTCTTTCAAACATGGATATAGAGGTTACAAACTGCTCATTTGATGGCATAAGGGATTACGGAGCGCTTATCATGGAGATGAATGGTGGGAATATAGTTGTCGGCACCAAAGGAAACGGGAATACTTTTTATAGTAATTATTATGCATCTTTAGGCATTTGGCACAATGTCAATGTGGATATTTCCGTTGTGGATAATACATTCTATAATCCCTCCGGCACTCGTTTTGGAATAGAATTGTACAGTTCACCATATCCTGCCCGGTTGGAGCAGGTTGTTCAGACAAAAGTAACAACATGCTCTATCGAACAAAATGTATTCAACATTACCGGTGGTACCGGAGGATTACTGGTAAATGACCGGCGTCGCTATTTCAACCCTGATGATCTTCCCATGTTAGTACAGGTAAAGAACAACACTTTTGACTTAAGCAACAATGCATTAACCGGTATCGGATGCTTCAATATGTATGGAATGGTTATCCGCAATAACAAGTTTGAGGGAAACGGACAATATGGAGTTAGAATAATGGGACCAACCCCTTACCCGTTCAACGAAAATGGCCTGATGCTCGGCAACAACTTCAGCAACTCCACTTTTTCAGTGGCTTCCGTCCTTCTGGATAATAGAACAAATAACTGGACCATTGTAGGGGGCGATTTGGGCGAAACGGTGATTGACATGACCAATGGAGCGGGTGGTCATCTTATCACCGGAATGAACGTAAATGATTCCGATGTTCCTTTAGGCCAGACTATTACAGATAACCTGGAAGAGATGAGGGAAGGAATGAAATAGAAATTTGACTGACCTGGAACTGCAGGAACCGGAATCCGATCAACTCTCAAACAATTTCATTTAATCCTTTGGTTCCGGTTTCATGAAGCAGTTTACCCCACATGCTTTCAGAGTGGTTCAATAGCAATTTCTCAAAGGTGTGGGGTTATTTTTGGGATAGTAATTAGTTAAATGAACGTTATTATTTAAAAACATGAAAATGAAAGAGATACAGAAGTCAGATTCTGTGACTCTTTTCTTTTGGCCAGAAACGAGTCCCGAAATATCGGGATGAGTAACACGGTATTGAAAAGCTTAATGGAATGTTCAGCAGCAAATTCAGGGTAAACCTGAATTTTGAAAGAAACAGAATAGAGTGAATTCTGCCTAAAGATGGAAGAAAACAATCACATAGGTATCTCTTTTAATCATCCTCCCGGATTAATTGTCCAACAGCATCAATAAAATCTTTCATTTTACTGTACAATAGGTTTACCTGTTGCTCTTCATAAGTTATAAAAGGTTCATAGTCGGATTCTTGTCTTAATGAGTAGGATTTGTTGATTATTTTGCCCATGTTAATATCTATTCTGCCTGTCCGGATAAATTTATTGTTAAACCATCCGAGGAGTTGGGAATGTTTGGAAGTCTAAAAACCGTATTTCAGACCTAAGGCGAGTAAAGCATAAAACATTCCGTAGTATATGCGGTTAATGGCGGTTTTGTATTTTTTATTACGGATCAGAAAAGCAACTTCATCAATACAATCCTGCGACTGTTGTAGCCTGTACCCTATGAGCTGATCTCTATCTTTCTCATTCAAGGTCATGCCCGGATCCCCTTCTGAATGGCGTTAAGATAAACGGGCTGTTTGCCGCGCAGCTCATTCATTTCTTCCTTTGCCAGAATATGGACATCAATAATAATATCGTATTTTAGGTTTATATCATAACATAAATCGATGATCATTTCTTTTATTTTCCAATCATATTTTGATTTAAGAATTACCAGTACATCAAAATCAGATCCGGCATTTTCCTTATTCACTGCCTGGGATCCGAATAAAATCACCTCTAATATCTCATCACTGAAATGTTGGCATAAATGATTCTTTAAATCCCGTAATATGGTTTCTTTCTTGTTCATTTCTCAGATTAAAGTAAAATGAAAACTGTTTATTGCTGATCTGAAATGATTTGATCAGTTATTTCAAAGATACAAAATTTTCTCGTTTTACGCATTTCCTGAACAAGGTTGGTGATCCGACAAAGCCATTCGTGCCGGATAGGATCCATAGTGGCCAAAACGCTTAGGTTGACCACCTCCCGGCGGAGTGTCTGACCTTGTGGAAAGTTTGTCCGCCTGGAGCTGAAAAATGGCTTTGCCGCAGACCTTTGTGTATACCTTCGGGGAATGGTCAGTTTGTTCCGCCGATGACTGGTCTTTTTGTGCGTTTTTTCCAGCTTACCCTCGGAATTGAAAACATCTCACCCCCAGAAACAATGATGTTCATCTTCACCAATGATTTTCAATAACCTTTCAATGGTTTGAACTTTGGATTCAGGTTCGTAGGGTTCCCATTTTCCGCTGGCTCTCATCCAGTAGAGCTTCCAAATGTTCCGTGAAGTGATAAACCTTGCTTTGGCAATTGGGGAATCAAACTTTTCTGAAGGATTATTCCAGCGTGACCGGATTTCAAAAATAATGAGAACATGATTCTCAAAACTATAACCAAGATCAATCTGATCCCTTAATTCCTCAGGGGGTCTTTTACTCATGACAAACTGTCTGATTTGTGCTTCGACAAAATCTATAGTTTTCATCTCTTTAGATTATTTCGCAATAATGATTCATTCCGTGAAACAGATGTAATGACTATGTGGTAAATCATTACTGTTGGCACAAAATCGTGCATGGTCATTTCATGATCCCAAAGTTATATTCATTTCCTAATGTGAAATACAACATGTAACATTGCCGAAACCAAAGTCGTGAGACACACAAAATGTAACACTCCCGAAAAGGGTTGGAATTCCGGGTCGTAATTATATTGGGTAGGACTTGGGTTTTGATTTCGCTAAATCTTCCCTTCATACAAATCCCCGATTGGGAAAATCATATCATAATCGTTCCAGTTTAAATTGCCATCTGTAATTTTAAACTGAACAAACCTGCTTTCATCCAGATACTTTCTAATTGAAGGATTTAATGCGTTCTCGAGAAAAGGTTTGAAATCAACCAAACGGTTCTTCCCGTCGCTAAAAAAGACCCTGATGGCAAAATCACCAATATATTTTGCTGTAAGAACTTCTATAAGTTCTTCTTGAAAATCATTATATTCTGTACTTATCTTCATTTTATCCGTCTACTGATTTTTTCAAATTTAATGTCCTTGTGATAAACAAAATAATCGATCCATTTTTGTACTATCCGGTCAGCATAATGCTCTAGCAAGTCTTCAAAATCTTTGAGCTTGACACCTTCCAAAGGCTTGTATCCTTTTACAGGCTTGATTATTATCTCTGATACTTCACCATTCACAATATAAATCTCCGCTTTGCTTTCAAATCTGTCATATTTTGCATGAACATGAATCGGTTCATGCTCATTAGAATA
>CAYYJE010000082.1:0-13605 GCA_964472165.1 uncultured Prolixibacteraceae bacterium
TGTTTCTCCCCGCGACAACATGGGAGAAGTGGTCAGGATGTTTGAAACATCAAAGCGATACAACCTGGCAGTGATAGACGAAGGAAAATATGTGGGTTTTTTGTCGCGTGCCACTGTCTTTTCCGATTACCGTGAAAATGTCCGGGAGTTTTCGAGTGATTAACTGTGCATGCGTCTGAAGACGAGAAAATAGCCTGAGAGGAAAAGAACCGTAAAAATAAGCGCCACCGAAGAAAAAGCCTCTTTCCCCAACCAGAATAGCGGAAGCAGGAGGATGGTTGTCTGAGCCGTGGCATAGATGAAAAATCCGGATTTCCGGGAATGCCACATCCGGTATACCCCGGCGAAGGAGAGAAGGTGAGATCCTCCCATCAGGAAAAAGTAGAGGGGAGAAAGGCGTACTGTGTCGTCAAAAGCGCTGAATTCGGTAATTTGGTGTACTGCTTCACCGAAGAAGAGCGCAGCGGTGATGTAGAGAAGTGCCCCTGTACTACTCCCCGCAAACGAGAGAAGGCAGAGCGCTTCCAGCAATACAGGCCTGACTTTCATTTTTTTCCTCAAGTGTGATGAATGTAAATCCTTTATTCCGGAGTTTTAAAAATAGTGTTTTATGGATTGATAAGGCTAATCGGGGAAGGAAAAAATATTACATTTGGGCACCTGCCCGGAAATAGGAACTCCGCGGATTCTTCAGGTGAAAAATGATGGGTGTAAACGGTTGATTTCTAAAATATTTTAAATCAGTACAAGCAATGAAACGAGATCAGGTAGTTTTTGACATTATCAGGAAGGAGCGGGACCGTCAGTTAAGCGGAATTGAGCTGATCGCTTCTGAAAATTTTGTGAGTGATCAGGTTTTGGAAGCCATGGGGTCGGTGATGACCAACAAATATGCCGAAGGGTATCCCGGTAAACGGTATTACGGGGGATGTCAGTTTGTGGATATGACAGAGCAACTGGCCATCGACAGGGTCAGGGAGCTTTTCAGGGCTGAGTGGGCCAATGTGCAGCCTCACTCGGGTGCACAGGCCAACCAGGCGGTTCTGAGTGTGGTTCTTCAGCCCGGAGATACCTTCCTGGGTCTCAACCTGGCCCACGTGGGGCACCTCTCCCATGGTTCACCGGTCAACTCATCGGGGATTCTCTACCGTCCGGTGGCTTATCATGTGAAGGAAGATACGGGTTTGGTGGATTATGACATGATGGAAGAGTTGGCGGTAAAGGAGAAACCGAAGCTGATTATCGGAGGGGCGTCGGCCTACAGCCGTGACTGGGATTATGCCCGGATGAGGGCCATTGCCGACAAAGTAGGAGCAATCCTGATGATTGACATGGCTCATCCTGCGGGGCTGGTTGCCGCGGGATTGCTGAACAACCCCCTGAAATATGCCCATATCGTGACCTCCACGACTCATAAGACCCTGCGGGGCCCCCGCGGGGGAATTATCCTCATCGGCAAGGATTTTGAGAATCCCTGGGGTATCTCCACCAAAAAAGGGGAGGTAAGGAACATGTCGTCGCTCCTCGATTCGGCAGTTTTCCCCGGACAGCAGGGAGGGCCACTGGAGCATGTCATTGCCGCAAAAGCGGTGGCTTTTGGGGAAGCCCTCGATCCCTCCTTTACGGAATACCAGTCCCAGGTAAGGAAAAATGCAGCCTCCCTTTCCGGAGCATTTATGGAGATGGGCTACAAGGTAGTCTCAGGAGGTACCGACAACCACTCCATGCTGATTGACCTGCGGACCAAATATCCTGATATCAACGGGAAACAGGCCGAAGCCATCCTGGGCTTGGCCGACATTACCATCAACAAAAATATGGTGCCTTTCGACAGTCGTTCACCATTCCAGACTTCCGGGATCCGGATAGGTACTCCGGCCATTACCACCAGAGGGGTCACTGAAGAACTGATGCCGGTGATCGCCGGATTGATCGATGATGTCATTGCCCACACCGGTGATGAAGCCTATGCCGCAATGGTAAGGGAAAAAGTGAACCTGCTGATGAAGGATTATCCGCTCTTCGCCTGGTAAGTGTTTATGACAATGCCCAGTTGCCGTAGTTGATGTATGGCCGCACGTCGGTGATGATCATCCCTGCGGATCGTGCGGCTTCCATGCCTAATATGCCGTCTTCAAAGACCTGGCAGGCCGAAGGTTTCACCTTCATCAGGCGGGCGCATTCCAGAAAAGTATCGGGGTCCGGTTTATGCCGGGTGACATCATCGGCCGTAATGACAAAGTCAAAATAGGGGGTTAACCCCAGCTCATCGAGCTGAAGAAGAGCGCTTCTGCGGCTTGCTCCGGTACCCACCGACATGGGGAGTTTCCCATGGTACGCCCTGACGATACCGACCACCTGGTCGATGGGCCTGACCAGGTGGACGGAATCCCAGAAAGCCTCCTGTTTCATTTTTACCAGCTTCCCCGGGGATACCTGTAGTCCGTTTTCTTCAATGATCCGGCGTGCAAAGGCAATGGTGGGCATGCCGGTCAACTCGTGGACCAGCCGCTCATCAAAGACAAAACCAATGGAACTGCCTACCTTGTTCCAGGTCGCCAGGTGGACGGGCAGGGAATCGGACAAAGTCCCGTCCAGATCAAAAATCAATCCTTTGGCATTCGGATCTACTTGTAACCCCATGCATTCAATTTTGGGGCAAAATTAGCAAATTGCAGGCACCCCAAAACTTTTGAATGTCAAATGATTATTAAATATTGTGTAGTTCTGTGATCCTGTGATCCTGTGATCCTGTGATCCTGTGATCCTGTGATCCTGTGATTCAGAACACGGACAATACGGATTTAGTCATTGGGCCTCCGGCCGTCATACATTGTCATTTGCGCTAATGCGCGTCATTCATTGTCATTGGGCCTCCGGCCGTCATTCAATCGTATTCGAATCTAACGGTAACCCAAGGTACAACGAATGACCATTGGATGACCACTGAATAACCATGAATGACTGGCGAGTGCAGGGAACCACCCCGTCATTTCATTCGTACCTCATGAAACGCCACCCCTCCTATCCCTACGGCAGGAGGGGAAACTTTCGTAGTCCACTGGATATCCCGGGAACACTGAATGTAACCCTTGAACAATATTGAACAACTTTTGAACGACTGTTGAACGCCGCAGGCATTTGAACGCCGAGGCGAAGCCGAAGGCTTTGAACCCTTGAACATTTCCCGGCCTCGACCTCGACCTTAATCTTGATCTGACGTAGCGCAGCGAAGGTTCCCGACCTCTTTAGTACCCTGCTGCCTGTCCGTCTTTACGGGATTCCGATGCGCCAAAGTAAACCCCGGTGACGGGGTCGTGGCCGATGCCCTGGTATCCTCCGTAACCTCCAAGGTCGTACTGGATGGTATGCCCTTTACGCAGAAGGGAGCGGATGGTTTCCCAGGAGAAGCCGGTTTCGAGGGTCAGGGTTCCGCCGTCGCTCATCTTTTCACCCGTGGGTTCGCTGCTTCCGAGGTGCTGGATCCGGGGTGCATCTCCCGCCTCCTGGAAGTTCATGCCAAAGTCGATGAGGTTGCAGACAATCTGCACATGTCCCTGGGGCTGCATGGCGCCACCCATGACCCCGAAGCTGAGGAAGGGCTTTCCTTCTTTGGTGATGAACCCGGGGATGATGGTGTGGAAGGGCCGTTTGTGGGGGGCATAAACGTTGGGATGCCCCTCTTCGAGGGAGAACATCTCCCCGCGGTCCTGGAGGATGAATCCCAGATCTCCGGGGGTCATGCCTGAGCCCATGCCCCTGTAGTTGCTCTGGATCAGGGAGACCATATTTCCCTGGCTGTCGGCGGTGGTCAGGTAGATGGTGCTGGGTTGTTCAGGGATGCCGGGGGCATAGCTGCGTGCGGCCCTGTCAGGCTTGATGAGGGCGGCGCGTTCCCGGGCATATTCTTTGGAGAGCAGACGCTCTAATGGAATTTTGCTGAATGCCGGGTCGGCATAATACCTGGCCCGGTCTTCAAAGGCCAGTTTCTTGGCTTCCGTGAAGAGGTGGATGTATTCGGCCGAGCCAAAACCCATGTGGCGGATGTCGTAATTCTCCATAATATTGAGCATCTGGAGGGCGGCGATGCCCTGGCCGTTGGGGGGAAGCTCCCAGACGTCGTATCCCCGGTAATTCACCGACACGGGGTTCACCCATTCCGAAGAGTGTTCCTCAAAGTCCCTCATGGTGAGGAATCCCCCGTTTTCCTGCATATAACGTGTGATTTTGCGTGCGATTTCCCCTTTGTAGAAAGCATCCCTGCCTTTCGTGGCGATCAACTCCAGGGTCGCGGCAAGACGTGGATTTTTGAAGATCTCTCCTTTTGCAGGGGTTTTCCCTCCGGGCATGAAAATTCCGGCGAATCCCGGAAACTGTTTCAGGCTGCGGGCATTGGAGTGCCAGTAGTAAGCCACCAGTTCGCTGACCGGAAATCCTTCGCGGGCATAACGGATGGCAGGTGCCAGGAGGTCGGCCATGGGGAGTTGTCCGAATTTACGGTGGAGTTCGAACCATCCGTCGACGCAACCCGGCACCGACACGGGAAGGGGTCCCAGGGCGGGAATTCTGGTGATTCCCTTTTCCCGGAAAAAGTCAAGGGTGAGGGTATGGGGGCTGCGGCCGCTGGCGTTCAGGCCGTGGAGCCTGCCGCTGCTTTCGTCCCATACAATGGCAAAGAGGTCACCCCCGATGCCGTTGCCTGTAGGCTCTACCAGTCCCAGGACCGCATTGGCAGCGATGGCAGCATCGACAGCGCTTCCCCCGGCCCTGAGAATTTCCAGGGCGGCCTGTGTGGCCAGCGGCTGACTGGTGGCGGCCATCCCTTGGGTGGCCAGCACCTCCGACCGGGTTGCAAAATGATGGCCTGTGATCCGGTCCTGGGCAGCTGCACTACCGCTTGTCAATCCCCATACCATACAGGTGATCATCCATTTCTTCATGTTTTTTATCTCAAATCTAACAAATTATTGGTTGTGCAACTGTGTTAAAATTACAACCATCGGATTGTTTCACTACTTTTGTTTAAAGTGAACCATCAATCAGATCTATGCAACGTTTCCTGGAAGAATCCGCTTCATATATTTACTCGCACTATTCGGCTGACTTCTCCAAAATCTGCATCGTTCTTCCCAACAGAAGGTCAGGCTTGTTTTTTACCGCTTACCTGAAGCAGTTGCTGGCGAAGCCGGTAATCGGACCGCGCATTACCACGGTCAATAATCTTATGAACTCTTTCTCGGATTTGGTTCCCGGCGGTAAGCTGAAGCTGATTGCCTGGCTTTACCAGATTTTCAGGGAAGAAACAGGATCGAAAGAGACTTTTGATGATTTCTATTTTTGGGGAGAGGTGCTGCTGGCCGACTTTGATGACATTGACAAGTACCGGATTGATGCGGATGATCTCTTTTTTAACCTTTCGCAACTGAAGGAGATTGAGAACAGGTTTGACTATCTCACAGAAGAGCAAAAACGTATTCTGGAACAATTCTGGGGATCCCTGAGGAGCTGGGAAAGTCACCATCAGGAAAGGGAATTTGTCTCACTGTGGGAAAAATTGCCGGCTGTTTATACCCGTTTCCGGAACAAACTCAAAGCAAATGGAATCGGGTACACTGGAATGATCATGCGGGACGGAGTGGATAATTGCATGAATGGGACTTTCAGACCTGAATATGAGACCTGGTGTTTTATTGGATTGAATGCCCTGAACGGGTGTGAAAAAGCGCTTTTTACACTTTTGAAAAAAGAAGAACGTGCGTTGTTCCTGTGGGATTATGACAGCTATTTCCTGGAGGATCCGATTCATAATGCCGGCAAATTTATCCGTGAAAATCTGCAGTCTTTTCCGCCGCCTCCGGATTTCAACCTGGAAACCAGCTGTTTCAATCAACCCAAGTCCATCGAATTTGTAGCTGTTCCATCTGGTATTGGTCAGGCTCAGGTTATACCTCCTTTTTTTGATGGTGAAGCAGAGAATCCGTCACCGGGATTTGATCATACCGCCATTGTCCTTGCCGACGAAACCCTGCTTTTCCCTGTGCTCGGAGCCATTCCGGGAAATGCCGGGCCGGTAAATATTACCATGGGATATCCGGTCCGTAATGCTCCTTTAGTCAGTTTTCTCGTTTCGGTGTCCGCCTTGTTACGGAGTGCAGTTCCCGGAAAGTCACGGCAACAGGGCCTCTATATCCGGTTGGTTGAACCCGTGTTGACCCATCCCATTCTGTCAGGATTTGAGCCTGACAAGGTATCGGCCGGGCTGAAACAATTCAGGACAGGCAATAAAATCTATATTTCACCTGAGGAACTGAATTTCTCGGAGATGCATCGTCACCTGTTTTCCATCCCAGAAAAGGTCGGGGATTTTGCGCCCTATTTTCTGGAGATTCTGAAATTGCTGTATGAAAAAAGTGCGGAGGAGCATGGTAACCCGGTAACCCGGGAAATGGTTTACCATGTGTTTACGGCAATTGAAAAGCTTAAAACGGTCGTTCAGGAAATTCTTGATTCAGAAGAAGCAGAGATCACCCCCTCTATTTTTTTCAGGCTGATGGTTCAGTACCTGAACCAGGAGTCGGTACCTTTTGAAGGGGAGCCACTTACGGGGGTTCAGGTAATGGGGATCCTCGAAACCAGGTGTCTTGATTTTGACAACCTTTTAATCATAGGGCTGAACGAAGATACATGGCCGCGGACCTCCGCCGCTCCTTCCATGATACCCTACAATCTCCGAAAAGCTTTTGGCCTTCCGGGAGTTGAAGACCAGGATGCCATGTATGCCTATTATTTTTTCAGATTGTTGCAAAGGGCCGGGAGGGTGACCGCCACCTGGAGCACTGTCAGGGAAGCCACTTCCGGTGGAGAACTCAGCAGATATGGTTTTCAGCTGATGTTTCATTCACCGCACGAAATCAGACGGAAGGAACTGGACTTCCCCTTTTCCCGGACCACATCGGTTCCTGTCTCCCTGGTTTCCGGAGCTGCCGTTTCTGCCCGGCTCCTTCATTCCAACCAGTCCGGCAAGGCGCTTTCTCCCAGTGCGATGATCTCTTTTATGAACTGTTCTCTTCAGTTTTACTTCCGGTATGCGGTGGGATTAAAGGAAGCTGAAGATTTTTCTGAAGAAATTGACAGACAACTATTCGGTAACCTGTTCCACAAGGCTGCGGAAAATCTCTACCGGCCTTATGTGAAGAAAAGCATGGGGCCTGACGATTTTCACAAATTGATCACCGGGAGGGAGAATATCAGAAAATGCATTCTTCAAGCATTTGCCACGGAGTATTTTCAAATTCCTTCTGAGGAGTGGAAGACCATAGAGTTACAGGGGAAGGCGATATTGATTTATTCCACCCTCAGGGCCTACCTGCGGAATTTGCTGGAGAGTGACAAGGCGGTAGCACCCCTTTTCATCCATGCACTGGAAGAGAGTTTTGTCACCGTGCTTGAAGTCATGGTGGACGGGCTGCCCCAAAAAGTGAGGATAGGAGGGAAAGTGGACAGGATTGATGAAACCGGTGGGGTATTCAGGGTGGTTGATTACAAAACCGGAACGGTTGACAGTTCTTCGCTACAGTTTTCTTCAATCGGTGAATTGTTTGATTTCTCCGGGAAAACCCTTAAAAAAGAGGTCCTTCAGGCGCTGATCTATGCCTTTATTCTGCATAAGGATTATTTCCCCGGATCGTCCATCGTGGCATCAGTGTTTTCAATTCTGAACCTGAAAGATGAAAAATTTAATCCTGTTGTCCGCATCAACGGCACAAGTGCAGAAATTACTGAAGTCGGGGATGAGTTTGCCGGTTATCTGAAAAACCTGGTGGGTGAAATCTATTCTTCAGAGAAGCTTTTCTCCCAGACCATTTTCCCGGAAAGATGCAAATATTGTCCGTATAACGGAATGTGCAGGCGTTAAAGCAAAAAATCCCGGGAAAACCCGGGATTTTTTGTGGTTATAACAGGGATGCAGGATCTGTGAAAGGGATGTTAAAGGCTTCGGCCACTCCTTTATAGACCACTTTCCCGTCGACGACGTTGAGGCCTTTTGCCAGCGGGGCATTATCTCTGCAGGCTTCTTTCCACCCCTTGTCTGCAAGCTGAAGGGCATAGGGGAGGGTGGCATTGGTGAGCGCCAGTGTGGAGGTTTGCGGCACTGCTCCGGGCATATTGGCCACACAGTAATGGATGACCTCGTCGATGGTAAAGGTGGGGTTGGCGTGGGTGGTGGCATGGGTGGTTTCAAAGCAGCCTCCCTGGTCCACGGCCACGTCGACCATTACTGTTCCCGGGCGCATGGTTTTGATCATTTCGCGGGTGACCAGTTTGGGGGCTTTGGCTCCGGGGATCAGGACGGCTCCGACGATCAGGTCGTGAGTTTTTACCATTTCTGCGATGTTGAAATGGTTGCTCATCATGGTCTTTACATTGGCAGGCATGATATCGGCCAGGTAACGGAGCCTGGGCAGACTCAGGTCCATGATGGTGACATCGGCACCCAGTCCGGCAGCCATCTTGGCAGCTTCGGTACCCACGATGCCTCCACCGATCACCAGCACCTTCGCGGGAGGCACTCCGGGGACGCCACCCAGAAGGACTCCCGATCCCCCGAAGGTCTTTTCCAGGTATTTGGCTCCCTGCTGAATCGACATCCGGCCTGCCACTTCACTCATCGGAATAAGCAAAGGCAGCGAGCGGTCGGGCATCTCCACGGTCTCATAAGCAAGACATACCGCACCACTGTCAATCATGGCGCGCGTCAGTTCCTCAGAAGAGGCAAAATGAAAATAGGTATAGAAAATCTGTCCCTTTTTCACCAGCTTATACTCTGACTCGATAGGTTCTTTTACCTTTATAATCATGTCGGCAATGGCGTACACTTCTTCAATGGAGGGAAGAATGGATGCTCCTGTCGCCACATAGGTTTCATCCCTGAAACCACTGCCCATTCCGGCATTGGTCTGCACATACACGGTATGGCCCCGTTTTACCAGCTCTGCGGCTCCGGCTGGCGTCAAAGCCACCCTGTTCTCATTATTCTTTATCTCTTTCGGAACTCCAATAATCATAATATCTAGCTTTTATTTGTTAATGGCCCCAAATATACGGGGATTGCTGTACAGAAACTATGACAAAAATTATTCATTCCGATTGCCGGAATCCCTTACCCGTTTTGCCGGCGTAAGCAGAGGTCAGGTCTGATGATTTGAAAGGTGAAGTTTGCGATATATTTCATTTTGCCGGAGCGGGAGGTGTTTTGATTTTAAAGTGACACTGCTATCTTTGCCGGGTATCAAAAAAAAATTATGCCGCATATTTCGAAAAGGGGGGCAATCATGCCCGATTCACCGATACGGAAGCTGGTTCCCTATGCCAACCAGGCCAAGGCCGAAGGGATCAGGGTTTACCATCTGAACATCGGTCAGCCCGATCTTCCCACTCCGGAAGTGGCATTGGAGGCCATAAGGGGAATAGACCGCAAGGTTCTGGAATATTCTCCCAGCGAGGGATTTCTTTCGTTAAGGGAGAAACTGGCCTGTTATTACCGGGAGTATGCCATTGAGGTGGATGCCGGGGAGATCCTTATCACCACGGGAGGGAGTGAGGCCGTCACTTTTGCCTTTATGGCCTGTCTGGACCCTGGCGATGAAATCATCGTACCGGAACCGGCTTATGCCAACTATACAGCATTTGCCATCGGTGCGGGTGCCGTGATCCGCACCATCCCCTCCCACATTGGCGATGGGTTTGCCCTGCCTCCCGTGGCGGAATTTGAGAAGCTGATCACTTCCCGCACCAAGGGAATCATGATTTGCAATCCCAATAACCCGACGGGTTACCTCTATTCTCCGGAAGAGATGGAACAGATCAGGGTTTTGGTGCAGAAGTATGATCTGTTCCTGTTTTCCGATGAAGTGTACCGGGAGTTTTGCTACACGGGAAAGCCCTACGTGTCGGCCCTTCATCTGGAAGGAATCGGCAACAATGTGATTCTCATCGATTCGGTATCGAAGCGGTACAGCGAATGTGGGATTCGGATCGGAGCGCTGGTGACCCGGAACAGGGAGGTTCGTGACAATGTGATGAAGTTCTGCCAGGCGCGCCTCAGTCCCCCGCTGCTCGGGCAGATTGCCGCAGAAGCCTCTTTCAGTGCAGGTGTGGAATATATGAGGAAAAATTACCGGGAGTACCTGTTGCGCCGTGATTTTCTGATCAATGGACTGAACCGGATTCCGGGTGTTTTCTCCCCTGTTCCCATGGGGGCATTTTACACGGTGGCACGCCTCCCCGTGGATGATGCCGACGATTTCTGCAAATGGCTGCTTACCGATTTCCGGCTCGACGGGGAGACCCTCTTTATGGCCCCGGCCTCAGGGTTTTACACCACTCCCGGACTGGGCAGGAACGAGGTACGCATTGCCTACGTCCTGAAAAGGGAGGATTTGGCTGCGTCGTTGCGCATCCTTGAGGAAGCCCTGCGGGTTTATCTCCGCACAACTGAAGGGCACGGGGAAATTTAGCTATCTTTGCGCAATGTATTTGTTGCGGAAATCTATCGTATACTTTTTTACTTCACTGATTCTGGTTTTCAGTGCGACCTGTTATTCCGGGATGGAGCAGGGGTTATCCTCTGACCAATGGAATGGCAGTGATGAGCTGGCGTGGGTTTCGCCGGCCACAGCACCCGGGTTAATGCTTCAGGAAGGTACATCCACTCACGGAGTTCCGGTTTGGCGAACGGAAATATCGATTCCCGGATTATTCTTCAGAAGCCGGAGTGCAATGCCCCCTCCCCGTTTACAGATCCTCCGCAAGATTTTTGTAGTGGACACTTTTACTTATAAACCTTGTAAATCAGTCCTTCTCTACCCCTTCCACGAGTTTTCATGATTTTTTAAAAGGGAAGTGTGACACACATTCCTGACAGGATTTTCTGGTTCTTAAGTGGTTCTGATGCATCTATTTGCCAATCAAAGGGAGATTTATGCCTGAATTCCTTCAAGTTTCCGGAAAAAAGTATGAAAGAGGTTAAAACAATTTTTAAATCAGAAAAATCATGGATTCGACCATTATTATTGGAATTATTATCATTGCAATTATTATAGTCCCTATTTGGTATTTAATGCATTCGCAGGGTGCAGGGAAAAGAAAGCTGGAAAAAGAACTTGCCTCACTTGGGGAAAAGGATGGAATACGCATCAGCGAGCACGAGTCGTGGGGAAATAAGGTGATCGGACTGGACCGGGAGAATGAAAAGGCAGCTTTTCTGATCCAGGGGAATCCGCAAAGCAGAATTCTCATGGCTGACCTGAAGAAATATACCAGATGCATAGTGGAAAAGAATATGCTGGATACGGGTTCCAAGGGCAATGCCATCGTCTTCAACTCAATTTTCCTCCGTTTTTTGGCGAAGGAAAAGGGTGCGGAAGACCTGTTGTTCCCACTGTTTGTGGATCATGAGGATATGACGCTCAGTAACGAGCTGCAAATTGCGGAAGAATGGAGTGAGAAGTTTAAGGTGATCATGCGCAGACACAACTAAGATCCTTGAACAAGCATAATGTGAATCCCTGGGGGAAAGCAGGTAAGAGGTTTTCCTCCAGGGATTTTAGTTGGTTTTAGGGGATGCCTGCTGCCCCGGCGGATTGTCGAGCAGATCGTATTTCTGTTTTCTTTTTTTCCAGCGGTCCCGGGCGAACTGCTGCATATCAGCGATTTTATCTTTTTCGTCGACGATTTCGAATCCCAGCAATGATTCGACGATGTCCTCCATGGTCACAATTCCGTCGATTCCCCCATACTCATCGACAATGATGGCGATCTGCTCCTTTTTGCTGAGTAGGGTTTCCCACACGTTAAAGAGGGGTTTTGATTTGTAGAAAACAACGATATCCCTGCGCAGGTCTTTGAGTTTGAGGTGGATCTGGTCTTCGGCGAGTTTTTCGAAAACCTGTTCACGGAACACATATCCGGTGATGTTTTCGAAATATCCGGAATAGACGGGGATCCTTGAGTAATAGAGGAATTCCTTTTTCTGGAGGAACTCTTCGAGGCCCATATTCTCATCGGCAGCGGTAACCACGACTCTTGGGGTCATAATTTCGGAAACATTGACCGATTTGAGCCGCATCAGGTTCTGGATGATTTTTTGTTCCTTTTCTTCGAAGACCCCTTCGGTGCGGCCTATGGAAGCCATTACGGAAAGTTCCTCGCGGCTGATTGTGTGTTCACTTTCATCCCGGGCAAAAATGCGGGTGATGACTCCCGATAGAAGGACGAAGGGGTAAGTGACGAACATCATGATTCGGATGATTTGTCCGGCAGGGATAGAGAGTTGCTTGGAGAATCGGGTTCCCAGAGATTTCGGAATGATTTCCGAAAAAATCAGGATCAAGAGGGTGAGCACTACTGATACAATGCCAAAAACGGTTTCTCCCCAAATTTTTGTAGCCTGGGCGCCGACGCCCGCAGCACCGATGGTGTGGGCGATGGTGTTCAGTGTGAGAATGGCCGTAATCGGACGGTCGATGTTCTGTTTCAGCCTGATCATGGTTTTGGCTGAGAGTACGCCTTCTTCAAGCTTTACTGCCAGATAAGTGTTTGAAGAGGAGAGGAGGACAGCCTCCATCACCGAACATAAAAAGGAGATTAACAGGGCAACGGAGAGATAAACAAAAAGAAGTATCATTATTCAACGAGTGTTGGTTCTTTCAGGTCAGGCCATGATCAGGTAGATCAGGTAGCCCAGGTATAGGATCAGCATCACGATTCCCTCTCCTTTTTCCAGTTTGCGCCCTTTACCCGTAAAGATAAATAAAAAGACGAGTAATCCCAGAAGCAGATTCATCCCCATGTCGACAATTGCAGTCGAGGCTACGGTGACCGGGTAAATGACGGCGCTGGCGCCCAGGATCAGGAAAATGTTGAAGATATTGGAACCGACGATGTTCCCCACTGCGATGTCGGTATTTTTCTTGCGGGCGGCGACAATGGAAGTGGCCAGTTCCGGGAGGGAGGTGCCGGCAGAGACGATGGTCAGGGCGATAATTCTTTGGGAAATCCCCAGTGAGGAGGCTACCTGAACTGCGCCGTAAACGATCATACGTCCTCCGGCTACCAGAAGTGCCAGTCCGGCAATCAGCAGCAGGGTTGCCTTCCAGGGGGCCACATTCTTTACCGTGGTTTCTTCCGTATAATCCCCCTTAAGCATTAACATATAGTTGTAGGCAAGGAAGATAAGAAAAAAGAGGAGTAAAAGCATGCCGTCGGAGCGGGTGACAACAGAGGTCGATGCCTTGTCTATCATCTGGTCACTGGCCAGGATGAAAACCACAACTCCGGCCAGCAAAGCCAGGGGCACCTCAATCCATGTGGTCGTTTTTTTTACAGCCAGGGGATAGATGATGGCGGAAATCGCCAGGATCATTCCTACGTTAAATATGTTGCTGCCGATGACATTCCCCATCACAATGTCGGGATTCTTCTCCAGCGCAGCAAAGATGTTGACCACCAGTTCAGGGGCGGAAGTGCCGAAAGCCACAATGGTCAGTCCGATTACAATGTTGGGGATATTGAACCGTTTGGCCAGGGAGGAGGCATTGTCCACCA
>CAYYJE010000083.1:0-13598 GCA_964472165.1 uncultured Prolixibacteraceae bacterium
CGTTTTTTCTCCGAGAAAACGGTCGATGAATTTACCCGGGTGCAATTTCCGAAAAACGATAACCGGAGAGGACTGGGCTTTGACAAACCTTATCTTGACCACCTGACATTGCCCCCCAATGAACGGTATCCGGCACCGGGAGTTTCACTTTCCAGTTACGGACATACCGGCTACACCGGCACCTTTGTGTGGGCTGACCCGGAAAAGGAGTTGTTGTTTATTTTACTCACAAACAGGGTCCATCCTACCCGTGACAACAACCTTCTGTCGCACCTGGGAATTCGTGGCTTTATGTTACAGGCTGTATATGATGCCATTGAGAAGGGTGCGGAGTGATTATTAAAAGTTGTTAAAATGAAAATCAATTTGTTGCCGCGTTTGAATTAATCAACTTTAAAAGTTACCTTTATAATTTTCTAACATGTTTTACAATCAATAAAAACTTTACAGCTATGGAGCGGAAAATAACCTTCAATGAGTTGCGAAAAATCAAAGACAGTTTACCTGACGGGTCCATCAGACTTCTGGCCAGGGAGTTTGATGTGACAGAGGAAACCGTCAGAAACTACTTTGGTGGCGCCAACTACGATCATGGTACTTCAGTAGGTATCCACATCGAACCCGGTCCCAACGGAGGAATCGTTTTATTGGATGATTCTGCAATCCTTGAACGTGCACAGGAACTTATTTCTGTCCAGCCGGTGTAGTTTAAAAATATTTTCCGAATAAAGAAAACTGTCCTATATTTAGGGCAGTTTTCTTTTTTTAAAACCATACGATATGAAAAATTCACTGCTTCGTTTAGTATTCCTGTTGTGGACGACAACCCTGATCTCCTGTGCGGAGGAACAACCGTTACAATCCCTGTTCAATGGTGAAAATCTGGATAACTGGGAAAAATTCATTGGTTCGCCTCTCAAGGGTTTTGACTCACTGGCGCAGGCAGCCACCGTCGAAAAAGTCTTTTCCGTGGTTGACGACAATGGAATGAAAGTAATCCGGATTTCAGGGGAAGTCAATGCTGCCCTTGCCACAAGGGAATCGTTCGGTGACTATCACCTCCGTCTTGTGTTCAGATGGGGCGATTCGGTATATACAAACCGGAACAGCGGATTGCTCTACCATGGATTTGGTGATTTTGGTGCCGCTTTTGGCACCTGGATGCCCAACATCGAATGTCAGTTGATGCATGGCAACCTTGGGGATACCTACCTGATGGTCAATACGGTATGTGAGGCAAATGCCGAAAAGGATGATTCCACCGGAAATTTTGTTTTCCGGCCCGAAGCTCCTGCCCTTCCTTTCGGTGAACTGGCCAACGGCCGGTCGGTGAAAAAGCGGAGTGATGCCGAGAGACCTCTGGGAGAGTGGAATACTGTTGATTTGTACTGTGTGGGGCAAACATCCGTTCATGTGGTGAATGGCGTAACCGTGATGGTAAATCAAAACACGGGCGTCCATGAAAACGGCAGCATTAAGCCGCTGACTTCCGGAAGAATACAGCTTCAGTCGGAAGGCGGAGAGCTTTTTATCAAATCCGTGGAAATACAGCCGATTGAGGAATTGCCCGGAGAGATTCTACCCCAATGACCACAAAACGGGGCTGTGCATGCAACCCCGTAATTTTTCTGGGCTTTCACATATTTTACGGGGTGTTCTGAAATTTATCCCGTCCGGGACCGTTATGAGAGGGTGGTGAAATTCCCGGGTTTGGGATTCGGCATCTTTTTTGAGTAAGTGATGAAAACCGGCAAAATATGTCTAAGAAGAGTCTGGTAGTTTGGGGTATGATGATTGGCTTGCTTTGGATATCGCAAGGATATGCCGTGGCAGGGAATAACTGGAACAAGGCAGCCCTTAATACGGCAGCCAAAGTGAGTTATCTGACTGAGTATGAGAAGGCGGTAATTTTCGAAATCAACAAGCTCCGGTCCGATCCTCCTGGGTATGCGCATGAATATCTTGAACCACTGTTAACCCGTTATGAGGGGAAAAAGTTAAGCATTCCCGGGGATGAAGTGCCCATCATTACCAAAGAGGGGATAGCAGCCTTGCATGATGCGATCAGGGAGTTAAAAAAGGCGTCTGCGGTACCCCTTCTCGCCCCGGATTTCAGGCTTACAAAGGCCTCAAAAGACCACCAGAGGGATCAAAGTTCAACAGGTAGGACAGGACACGATGGCTCTGACGGATCTTCTGCACAGGATCGCATCAGGCGTTACGGGGAGTGGCGGATTGCCATGGGTGAGAATATCTTCTATGGCGATCCGGATGCGTATTCTGTCGTACTTCACCTGGTGATAGATGATGGAATACCAAAGCGCGGGCACCGTAAAAATTTCCTGGATCCGCATTTCAGGCTGGTTGGAGTAGCCATGGGAAAGCATCCCGGATGGAGGAATGTGTGTGTCATGGATTTTGCCCATGCCTTTAAAGAAGGAACTCCCTGACAGGGAGGATGCGGTTGAAACCGGCTTCCCGGTCAACTCCATTCCCCTATAAGTCAATAAAGCGGCAATAATACCGGTTTCGGGGGTACTTCTGAACCTTGTCCTGTCGAGAGAGATTGTAAATCCGGGACCGGGGCCTGTCGGATCCGGTCACCGGATCAACCACCATGCGTTAAAGGAAGAACGGTAAAATTAAATCGGATCACACTGGATCTGAACGCCGGGACTCACGTCCCCAAAGAACTTGTAAGGGTTTGTAAATCAGAACTCACAAAAAAGAATATCATTCGTTCTGCTGCCGGTTTTTGCCGTCGAGCATCATCAGCGCGTTCACCACAATCTCATTGATGTAATGGGTGTCTCCATTCTTGTCATCGTAGGTACGGTTGGTGAGCTTTCCCTCAATGGCTACTTCAGACCCCTTGACCAGATACTTCTCGGCCACACCTGCCGTTTGTCCGTAAGCCACCAGTTTATGCCAGGTGGTCTCTGTTTTGCGGTTGCCCGTCGCGTCCGTGTAAGTCTCGTTGGTAGCCACCGAAAAGTTGGCCACCTTCTTCCCGTTGTCCAGCTGCTTCACTTTGGGATTGTCTCCCAGGTGACCGATCAGCCTGACACTGTTTCTTAATGCATTCATGATTCTGCGTTTTTAAGGTTGTGTTAAACGAAATCGACAGACCAAAGTTAGGAAGACTTCCCTGCAAAAACCGGTTAATAAGTATTTGTATCCGTTTACTTTCGGATATAAGTAATTACAAGTATTTACAAACGGATAAATCAGAAGCTCCCGTTTTCGGTGCAATTAAATCTTCTATCTGCCTCACATGATTGTTGCATTGTCTCAACTTTAGGTGTAAATTGCAGCTCTAAAAGTATTTGCCATGGCTGAACGAGAGATTGCCCTATTAAATGAACAGATCGAAAGGCTCAACGATGCCCGCTTTGACCTGGAAGCATGGAAAAACCAGACTGTAATTTTCCTGGAGAGGATCTTCGGGAAGGAGAGTTCCAAGGTCAGGCTGATCAGGGAACTCCACTATGACTATTCGAGCTGGAGCCTCAGGGATGCTTCGGGAGTAGGCAAAAGCAAGGATCCCGTGAAATTCCAGGCCCAGGGAATCCTCTCCGCTACCATCGAGGAGCTTGAAAAACTGGGTCTTCCGGGAGGAGAACCCGAAAACCGGAAGGTCATCGCTCTCCTTGAGGATGAACTGACCGGAAAACAGATGAAGGAAATCGAAAGTCTGGTCCAGTCAGATCTCCCCGACAAGCAGGAAAAAATCTCCCGCGTTCTGGAAGCCCTTGGCAAGGAGAACCTGGCCGCCATGCTGGCAAAACTGCTCCTCAGCTGAAAGGGATGGAAAAACGGCTGTCCATTGCCATAGTCATCCTGAACTGGAACGGGATCTCCCTGTTCCCGCAGTTTATGCCCTCTCTGGTGGAGCACAGTCGGGGAGAGGGGATAACGCTTGTCGTGGCCGACAATGGGTCGACCGACGGATCTCCCGGATTTCTGGAAAAGCACTTCCCTGAGGTGAAAGTGATCAGGCTGGGTGAAAACCACGGCTTCGCCGGAGGGTATAACCGTGCCCTGAGTCAGGTCAATGCCGAGATCTTCGTGCTGGTCAACTCCGACATCGAAGTCACCCCCGGGTGGCTGGAGCCCTGCATCAACCGTCTCATGGCCCATCCCGGAATGGCCGCAGTGCAGCCCAAGGTAAGAAGTTGGAAAGAGCGCCACAAATTCGAATATGCCGGAGCCGCCGGGGGATTCCTTGACCGTTGGGGCTATCCCTTCTGCCGGGGAAGGATCCTTTCCGTAGTGGAAGAAGACCACGGCCAGTATGACCAGCCTCTCTCCATTTTCTGGGCCACGGGAGCCTGCATGTTTATCCGCGCCGAAGCTTTCCACCAGTCAGGGGGCTTTGACCAGGACTTCTTTGCCCACATGGAGGAGATCGACCTTTGCTGGCGCCTCAAAAACCAGGGATGGGAAATAGGATTTGAACCTGCTGCCGTGGTTTATCACCTTGGGGGAGCCACATTGCCATACCAGAGTCCCCGGAAGGTATTCCTCAACTTTCGCAACAGCCTCTGGATGCTGCTGAAAAACCTTCCGGAAGGGAAGCTGATGCCCGTACTGCTTCCCCGGATGATCCTCGATGGCATTGCTGCGGCAGAGTTTCTGGTATCGGGACAGTTCAGCGCCTTCAGGGCGGTTTGGAAAGCCCATATGGACTTCTACCGCACGCTGGGCCGTTTCCTCCGGAAAAGAAAAGCCCTGCTTCCCCGGGCCAGTAAAACCGGCCATCCCGAAATCTACCGCGGAAGCATGGTCTGGAATTTCTTCATCCGGAAGAAGCACCACTTCTCCCAATTCCACTTCGACCCCACCCATACCGGCTGACCACCCTGTTGCTCCGGTTTTCTATCTTACTCCCGCATCTGAATTAAAGTAACGGAAAAAACCTGTAACTGGCCCGAATCTTCCTGAGCGCCACAGTGTGAGCACCGAAAACCCGGCAAGGAACCGGAGTATAGGAAATTCGCTTTTTTTTTCGTAAATTGAGGGTAACAATGTTATAAACCTGTCAGAAATGAAAAAAGTAGCGATGATCACCGGCTGTGGAAGCGGCATCGGCCGGGAATTTGCACTCGAAATGAACGCTGCGGGGTGGACAGTAGCTGCCTCCGACCTCTACCCTGAAAAACTCACTGACCTGAAGGAGGCAGGATGCCTTACTTTCACGATGGATGTCACCGATGCCCGGCAGATCGAAGATGTCACAGACGAGATCATCAGGCAGTGTGGACGCATTGACCTCCTTTTCAACAATGCTGGTTACGGGTTGATCGGACCGGCCATCGACATCCCCGCCGAAAAACTGGAAAGGCAGTTCCGCACCAACTTTTTCGGACCGGCAGCCATTATCCGGAAGGTAGCCCCGCTGATGAAAGCACAGGGTGGCGGCATCATCGTTAACATGGGAAGCATTTCAGGGGTCACCCCCACGCCGTTTGCAAGTGCTTACTGCGCATCCAAGGCGGCTGTACATGCATGGAGCGATGCCCTTCGCATGGAACTCAAACCATTTGGCATCAGGGTGGTGGTCGTCCAGCCCGGCGGCATCCACACCGAATTCGGCCGGCACTCCGCCGAAACCGTCGGGGGGGTGCTCACCTCCGGCTCCTGGTATGCCCCGGTTGAGAAATTTGTATATGCCAGGGCCGGCACCTCGCAGGAGAAAGCCACCTCCGTGGAGGAATTCTCCGGGAAGGTACTTAGAAAGCTCACCTCCAAAAACCCACCCCCGGTGATCCGCTGCGGCAAACGGAGTTTCTTCCTTCCCCTTTATAAAAGAGTACTCCCCGTTAAGCTGCTCGACAAAATGATGATGAAGAAATACGGCCTGCTTACACTTTCATCCTGAACCTGATCCCTTTCTTCTGCAGCGTTTTCAGGGCTTTCTCCTTTCTTCCCTGGGTTTTGTCCATAATGGCTTCCGGTATATAATACATGACATACCCCTTTCCCTGTCCCCACAGGAGGGTTTTCAACACGCAATGTCCGGCCATCAACCCCACCACGACGAACTCCCGGCTGTTTTTGCCGGCGAGGAATTCCTGCAATTCGGGAGAGGTAAAAGCATTGGCCTTATTCTTGGTGAAAATCTGACGGTTCACCAGCTTCAGCCGGGAATCCAGTTCCAGATTGGGCAAGGTGTCGGTCGAGCAGCCGGAGAGGCCTATGGTGAAAGTCGAAAGAACGGACCGGATATAAATTACCCGCTCCGGATCACTCCGGTCAATCAACCCATTGATGGTTTGGATCAGGGGCTCCGACAGGCTCTCTCCGATCACTCCCTTTGTGAAATGATCCTGGATATCAAGCACAACAAGGTATTTATCCTTCAGGAATCCGCTTTCCTGCGAAAAGCCGTTGAATCCGGAAGCGATTGACAGGAACCCTGCCAAAAAGCGCATCAGGAATCCCTTCATTACTATTTTATAACGACCAGGGTGTTGGTAATCAGCCGGTTGCCGTTGAGGATGATCTGATAGGCCCCGGCGGGCAGCAGCTTCACGTCGACCTGCATTGTGGTGCCCTGAAAGTCTTCTTCCACCACTAACCTGCCCTGCATGTCATACAGACTTAACCTGACCGCCCCTGTAAGGTTCTCTGGCCGCTGGATCCTCACCACATCCCTGGCCGGATTGGGATATACCATCAGCTCAGTCGGCTGGTCTGACTCCTGCAGGCCGTTCTCCCGCACCCAGGCCGCCAGCTGCTCGTTTTTCATCAGCTCTTCGATACCTGGCGACGGGGTAAGGCCCGACAGGGCATTCCTGAATTCCGGCAAATCCTCCTTCGTGGCTGATTTAAGCAAGCTGAGGAGATTGATTCCGCATGGATTGACACCTGAGGCGCAGTCAAACTGGATTTTGGAGAGCAGAAGGACGTAGGGTGCACACTCGGCATGTTTGAACGGTCCCACCGGCAGACAGCTTACCTTGCTGCTCCCTTTCAGCAAAAATGAGAGGTAGGCCAGCAGCGAATTGTCATTGGAAACCAGCTCATCGCAGGTGCAATAGTAGAGATGGAGATCGCTTTTGGGTTTCCAGCTGATCACATCGTTCTTGCGCAAGGCATAATTCACCGGATGGAAATAGTTGTACTGAATATTCCACAGGTATTTGGGCACAAACATGGTTTTCCAGGCCTGGGGAAGCTGGCTGTTAATCTCATCGGTCGTAAACCATCCGTTGAAGAGATCAGGGATCGTCGCATTAAAGGGCGGCAAAAAAACCTGACCCAGGTTGCTGTAAAGATTGCCGTAGGCTTCCTGGAAGCTCATCAGCATGTAAGGCAGAAACGAGGGACTGGGATAGACCGTATGGTCGAAGAGGTATTTTTTCTGCACCTGGGAGAGGCTGTAGGCGCCGCTTCCGGCCACCGTTTTACGAAGGGTGATCCCTGCCAGGGGATGGTTCTGGAGCTCATTCTGGGTGGCCAGGGCGGCATGTCCTCCCTGTGAATAGCCGCTCATATAAAGGTTGCCGTCGGGTTTGGCCCCCACCAGTGGATCGCTGCACACTGCCGCGGCCGCTTTCAGCATGTCGATACTGGCCGAAGCTTCAGAAGCTGCATGGTGGTAAGGATGGACTCCCGGTCCGTTGCCCAGCCCCAGGTAATCGGGCAATACGGCAATGTAGCCGTCCATGGCCATGATCCAGCCGATCACCGCCTCTATCCCCTGCAGATATGACGGGGCATCCAGGTCACGGGTCAGCGTTCCGTGCAGATAGAGAAACAAAGGCATTTGCACAGATGTGGTCACCGCCGGAAGAAACACCACCCCCGAAGCTAAAGTGGGATTCCCGTTGGCATCGATGGTGTTGTACAGAACTTTTACCGCAGTCACCGCATACTTTTCATAGGTGAAAAGTTCGACCAGGGAACGGCTGGTTTCATCAAGGTACACCCCAACAGTTGCCATGATCTCCGCAGGGGTTGCAGTGACCATTGGGGTAGCGCTTACCAGGGTTCCACGCTGCGCAAATAGCTGGATTTGCAGTACCAAAAACAAACCCATCATCAAAAAGGTAAATTTTTTCATGGTATTTCATTTAGGTTAATTTATACAATATATTGCATTTTGCGCTCATATACAAATATTTAACACTTTTTATAAAGAGGCTATCCTATTCATTATTCCTCATTTTTTATTTATTACTTCTTATTTCTTGTTTCTTGTTTTTCAATATTTGCGTCGTACATTTGTCCTGATATTTCATCAATGGGGTGCCTTTACCCGGAATCGTCCGGGATGAAACACAGGCTGAGATCATACCCTTATGACCTGATCCGGGTAATGCCGGCGGAGGGAAGACCACGGGAACCATCCCACCCATTGGTTAGTTCTTTAACCAAATTTCCATTAAGATGAAAAAAATTGTGATGATGCTGTTCATGCAAATGGCGGCGTTGACGCTCTTTGCCCAATTGACCCTGCAGGGTAAAGTGACCGGTGCCGGAGGGGAATCCCTGCCCGGGGCCAGCGTGGTGCTCGAGGGAACCTATTACGGCATTTCCACCGGAAGCGACGGCTCCTTCTCCTTTACTCGTCTTTCTCCAGGGAAGTATGCCCTGGTGGTTTCCTTTGTCGGCTACGAATCGCACAGCCAGGTGGTCTCCCTTGGCAGTGACATCGCGGCAGCTGACACTGCCAGGCATGTCGACATCCGCTTGGTTCCCCGGGTGATCTACACCGAAGAGGTGATGGTGCAGGCTTCCCGCGCCAAAGAAAAAACGCCTGTCGCCTTTTCCGACCTTTCCGGGGAGAGCCTGCAAAACAGAAACATGGGACAGGATCTTCCCATGTTGCTGGCACAGACCCCCTCGGTGGTGGCTACTTCCGACGCCGGCAACGGAATCGGGTACACGAGTTTCAGGGTCCGCGGAACCGACATGAATCGCATGAACGTCACGGTAAACGGAATTCCCCTGAACGATGCCGAGTCGCATACCACCTTTTTCGTCGATCAGCCCGATCTGGCCTCTTCGGCAGAGGCCATCCAGATCCAGCGGGGAGCCGGCACTTCTGCCAACGGAGCCGCAGCCTTCGGAGCATCCATTAACCTGCAGACCCTCGCGCTCCAGCCTGATGCCTATGCCAAAATTATCTCCTCGGCGGGCTCCTTCAATACCTTCCGGAATACCCTGGCTCTGGGATCGGGACTCCTGGGCAACCACTTTTCCTTTGACACCCGTCTATCGGGGATCCACTCCGACGGATTCATCGACCGCTCCTTCAGCAACCTGAAATCTTACTACCTCTCGGGAGGATGGTATTCAGCCCATACCGTGGTCAGGGCCGTGGCCTTCACCGGCTGGGAAAAGACCTACCAGGCCTGGAACGGCGTTCCCTCGGTACGGTTGAAAAACGACCTTGCCGGAATGCAGCGCTATGGCGACCACGGACTCTATTCCGCAGACGAAACCGCCCACCTGATCGCCTCGGACTCCCGGACCTATAACCTCTACACCTACGAAAACCAGGTGGACCTTTACCAGCAGGACAATGTCCAGCTCCACCTCACCCATCGCTTCTCCTCCTCGCTGCATGGCAACGCGGCACTCCACCATACCCACGGAGAGGGGTATTATGAGCAGTTCCGGGCCCGCGACAAATTCAGCAATTATGCCCTTCCCAATCCCGAAGTCAATGGCACGGCCATCACCCGTACCGATCTGGTGCGGCGCAAATGGCTCGACAATGACTTCACGGGGGGGATATTCACCCTCAGGTATTCCCGCGGAAACGGCGACCTTACATGGGGTGGGGGCTACAACCACTACCGGGGGAACCACTTCGGAAGGATCATCTGGGCACAGCACCTGGGCAGTGTGGCCCCCGACCATGAGTGGTACCGCAACGAGGGCGACAAGAAAGACCTCAACAGCTATGCCAGGGGAAGCTATGAGGTGGCCCGCGGCCTTCGCATTTATGGCGACGCCCAGTTCCGCCATATCCGGTATTCCATCGACGGAATAGATGATGACCTCCGGAACCTCGACCAGCAGCACACTTACGACTTTTTCAACCCCAAGGCGGGAATCCATGTTCAGCTCAACCCCCGCAGCGGGCTCTACCTCTCCTTTGCCCGTACCAACCGGGAACCCAATCGTGACAACTTCACCGACACCCCTCCGGGAGCAGCCCTCCCCAAAGCCGAGCAGCTCAACGACGTGGAAGCCGGGTGGAATTACCGCTCTTCCGGGTTCATGGCGGGAATCAATCTCTACCACATGTTCTACCACAACCAGCTGGTGCTCACCGGGCTGATCAACGATGTGGGGGCCCCGGTGATGACCAACGTGGAGAAGAGCAGCCGCAGCGGCATGGAACTGGTATGGGGCGTGAAGGCGTTGCAGAACCTGCAGTGGGAGGGCAACGCCACTTTCAGCCGCAACAGGATCCGCGAATTCACCGAGTATGTCGACGACTGGGACAACGGGGGACAGCAGGCCTTGCCCCTGGGAACCACCCACCTGGCTTTTTCACCCGGCATCATCGCCAATAGCCAGCTCTCCTGGCAACCGGGCAACTTCTCCCTCACCCTGATCTCCCAATATACGGGAAAACAATACACCGACAATACAGCCTCAGGTGAACGTGCCCTGGATCCCTGGCTGGTGAACCATCTGAAGGCCGCATATTCCCCGAAGTCCCGGACTTTCAAAAAGCTGAACTTTCATTTGCAGGTCAACAACCTGCTCAACGAGGAATACGAAAGCAACGCGTGGGTCTACTCCTATATTCTGGGAGACGAAAGGTACACCATGGACGGCTACTTCCCTCAGGCAGGACGCCATTTCATGGCCGGAATCGAGATTGGGTTTTAATGATGGATTTCCCGAAGGGGCTCCAATGCGCTCTCCGGGACCTTTCAGAATATCCAAAGTGGTCCCGGGGTGGCAGGAAATTAGTCCACCAGCATTTCCCTGATGATCGCTTTCACCTGTTTTGATTCATCCGCCGTGAGGTGATCCAGGATGCGGACAATCCTTTGCTTGCCCACTGTGCGTATCTGGTCCAGGACAATCCAGCCATAAGCGGAGGCATGATTTACTTCAACCCGGGTAGGATAATCCCGGGACTGGCTTGTGATAGGGGCTACCATGACCGTGGAAAGGTATTGGTTCATCTCATCAGGGGAGAGGATGATGCATGGCCTGGTCTTTTTCATCTCACTGCCCACGGTCAGATCGAGGTTAACCACCACGATCTGGTATTGGGAGAGTTTCATTCCTCAAAGTTTTCGTCCTCGAATACATCAGGTATCAGAAGTTCATCTTCTCCTTGGGCATGCATTTGTTCATAAGCATCTTCCCATCCTTTGCGGGGGACCACCTTTGGCTTCAGGATGATAAAACCATCCTCCAGGATGAGTTCCACTTCATCCCTGATTTCGTATTTCCGGAGAATGGTCTTGCTTAACCTGATCCCCTTTGAATTCCCAATTTTTATAACCGGTATATCCATATTGTCGCATAATGTAACTACAAAGTTGGCACAAGTACAGAAATATACAAGCTTTTTTTCAAACCAGGTATTACAACTCTGGCAACATCGAAAACGGCTACAGCATTGACAACTCTGACCTTTCGAAAACCCGGGGAACCCTATTGTGTTGCCGTTTTGGCCTGTTCAACTTTTAACCAGCCGGGTGCCGCGGCCTTTGTAGAAATTCTCAGGATTGGTGATCAGCACTTCGCTGACACCATTGTGGAGTGCTTTAAACCCGTTGTAGAGTTTGGGGATCATGCCGCTGCTGATGATACCCGATTCCTGGTATTCGATGAATTGGGGTTCCGAAAGTTCTCCCAGCACGCTGTCATTGTCGAGGGGATCGGAAAGGACTCCCCGTTTTTCGAAGCAGAAAAAGAGGAGCACTTTGTAATAGTGCGACAGTTCGATGGCCAGGCGGGAGGCAATGGTGTCGGCGTTGGTGTTGAGCATGGTCCCGTGGCCGTCGTGGGTGAGCGGAGCCACCACGGGAATGACATTTTCACCCAGTATAAGGCGTAACTCGCGGGAATTGACATTTTCGACATCCCCGGCATAGCCGTAATCAATATCTTCGACCGGCCGTTTGCGGGCGCGGATCAGGTCCAGGTCGGCCCCGGTAAGTCCCAGTGCGTTGCAGTTGCGGGCCTGCAGACCGGCCACCACCCGCTTGTTGATCAACCCGCCGTATACCATGGTAACGATCTCCAGGGTCTCCAGGTCGGTGATCCTCCGGCCGTCGACCATTTTAGTCACCACACCCAAACGGGTGGCCAGATCCGTGGCAGCCTTCCCTCCGCCATGCACCAGAATCTTATAGCCTGTTATCGTGTTGAAATCATCAAGCAGGCGGTCCAGCAACTCCGGCTCTTCTACCACTTTTCCACCTACTTTTACGATCGTTAACCTGTCCATCGGCGTTACTGTTTTAAACGGATAAAATTCTCAAGAATCGCACTCCCCACATCCCCGCTCTTCTCGGGATGAAACTGGGTGGCATAGAAGTTGCCCTTCTGCAGGGCGGCACTGAATGGCTTCATATAGTCACACCGCGCCGAGGTGTGCTCCCCGGCTTCTGCATAATACGAATGTACGAAGTAAACATACTGGTTCTCCATAGCACGGGAGAAAAGTTCACCTTTCAGGTCATAAATGGCGTTCCACCCCATGTGCGGCACCTTGTCGATAAACTCTCTCCCCGGGGCCGGAACAAAACGCTTCACCACCTCGTCGAAAATCCCCAGACATGGGGTGTTTCCCTCTTCTGAGAAAGAACACATCAGTTGAAGGCCCAAACATATCCCCAGCACCGGCTGCGTCAGGGAGGTGATGACTTTGTCGAGGCCATGGGCCTTTAGATAGGCCATGGTAGTGGCGGCTTCTCCCACCCCGGGAAAGATCACCCGGTCCGCAGCCATGATGCGCGCTTTATCGGCGGTGATCTCAGCGGTAATCCCCAGCCGCAGCAACGCGTTGCTCACTGACTCAATGTTCCCCGCGTTATATTTTATTATTACTACATTCACTCTTTCACAGAAATTGTTTCGTGTTCCTTTGATTTTTTAATCGGTATTCATTATTCAGTTTTAACACCGATCACCGAAAACCAATTATTTGTTCATGGCCTCGTCGATCACCTTTTTCATCTGGTTGAACTCCTCTTCCTTGAAGAGCCGCGTCAGAAAAATGATCTTCCCGGTTTTGTCAATGATGATGTTCCTGGTGACGCCGGCTCCTTGTTCTGCAAAGGTGTAAAAGATCTTACCTCCCGGGTCAAGCGCCAAGGGATAGGTGATGCCCAT
This sequence comes from uncultured Prolixibacteraceae bacterium, assembly GCA_964472165.1. GTDB lineage: Bacteria > Bacteroidota > Bacteroidia > Bacteroidales > Prolixibacteraceae > UBA1413. Next base: position 13,324 of record CAYYJE010000083.1, read on the forward strand.
ATCCTTGCCGAATTTTACTACCTTGTCGGCAGGTTCGTCCAGGTCAATGCCATAGAGCGCGAAGCCCTGATTGTTCCTGTACTTCGCCCAGATCTCCTTTTCGATATGGGGCATCTCCTTGCGGCACACCCCGCACCAGCTGGCGGTGAACTGAAGCATCACCACGCGGCCTTTCAGCTCCGACATCTTCACCTTCTTCCCGTCGGTAAGGGTCATCTCGAATTCGGGCACCTGCTGTCCGGGCTTCACGAGGTAGCCATAGTCGGCCGGAACCT